>JANLWV010000451.1:0-29622 GCA_031364765.1 Vicinamibacteria bacterium | reverse complement strand
CCGTGAGCGCTTCAGGTTTCGGCTGAATGACGAACTGCTTTTCGTAACCGCCGCTCTCGTTGATTTCCGCGATGCCTGGAATCGTGCGGAGCATCGGCTTGATCGTGTATTTCTGGATTTCGGTCAGCTCGATGAGTTGCTCGAGTTCGGTTGCCGGTTTGTTCCTGGCGTTTTCGGCATACTGGACGTTGTAATAGAAGATTTCGCCCAGCCCGGTGGTTATGGGCGCGAGCTTTGGCAACACGCCGGACGGGAGCTGTTCGAGCACACCCTGCAAACGCTCGGCTACGAGCTGGCGGGCGCGAAAAATGTCGGTGCCATCGACGAAGTTGAGGGTGACTTGCGACAACCCGAACTTCGTGAGCGACCGCATTTCCTCCATGCCCGGGAGCCCCGCCATCTCTCGCTCGATCACCTGGGTGATCAGTTTTTCCGATTCCTCCGCGGCGAGTGTCGAAACTTCGGTGTTGATCTGCACCTGGACGCCGGTGATGTCCGGCACCGCGTCAATCGGCAGGTGCAAAGCCGACCACAAACCCCCACCGAGCAGGCACGCCGCGGCGAGCATCACCAGCGCGCGCGCCCGCAGGGAGGCTTCAAGAATGCGTGAAATCATTGCTTCTTGGGCAGGGTATTGGTCAGAGGAATGGAAAGGCCGGTGAGCGCCTCCAGCCGCTGCGACGCTTCGAGCGCTTCGGCCCTGGTGTCGAGCAACCCTTCGACGGCTTCAAGGTATTGCTTTTGCAGTTCAACGTAGGTCGCAATCGGCACCGCGCCCAACCGGTAATGCCGGTCCGCCAGGGCCGCCGCTTCCTTCAATCGCTGAATGGAATCGGGTCGCCATTTGGCCATTTCGCCCAGGTGAGTCTGATATGCGAGCGCCCTCTCGATCACCCGACGTTCCACGCTCCGCCGCGCCACCAACAGGGATGTTTCGGCTTGAAGGCGGCGGGCCTCTTCGGTGGCGATCCGGCCGGCGTTCTTGTTCCACACCGGAAGAGGAACGGAAAGGCTTAGTCCCACCTGCGTCTCCTTGTCGCCCGCTCGTTCCTGAAAGAGATACGGTCCCACGGTCACGGAGGGACGCGCCTCGTTCCTGGCCAGTGAAACCTTGAACCCCTGCTGTTCAAGCTCGGCCTGCCGCAGGCGGATTTCGAAATTGTTCGTCCTCGCCGCTTCAAGAAAGACCTCCGGACCGGGGAACGGCGGGAAGACGAGGTTGGGCGGCTCGATTCTCTGCTCCTGACCCCACGGCTCGCCTCGCAGTTGGTTCAACTCGAGCCGGGCCGATTGCTCGGCCAGGGCGGCTTCGGTGGCCTTTCTCTGGAGGGTGATCTCCGTCGCCTCGATGATTCGAGTCTCGAGAATCGGAGTCAGCCCCGCCGGATCGCGCTGCACCAATACTTCGCGCAATGCTTGAAAGCGTTCCGCCACTTCGCGAGCCGCGGCCGCCTGTTCCTGGTTGGCGAAGAGACTGAAGGCGACGATACGGGCCCGCGATGCGAGCGCCGCCCGAAACTGTTCGAGCCCCAGATCCGCGAGCTTGACGTCCTGGTTGGCGATGGCCTTGCGCAGGGACACGCGTCCCGGCCATTCGAAGGTCTGGGTGGCGGAGACGGACCACACCAGTCCATCCGAGAGCAGCGGACTGGCGCTGACGCGCTTCTGGCCAAGAGAGGTGGACAGGTCGGGATTGGCTCGAGTACCGGCCGTCCGCAGGTCTCCTGTCGCCGCGGTGATCTCCGCGCGATAGAAAGCGAGCTCAGGATTGTTCGCGAGCACCTCGGCGACCAGGGCATCGAGGGTCATCGCCTGCGATTCGCGGACAGCGTTTTGGGGCTCTGCGGCCGGGGAGAGGCGGGCGGCGCCGATCAGCAGCGCCGTCGCCACGACGACGGTTTGAAGGGACGAACGAATCTCAAATCGGCTCATAGGTTTGATAAACCGCGACCAAGGGAATGGATTGAAGGGCGTTGAGCGGCGTCCACTCAACACCAAAGGGGGGGGGATTCGGGGCCGGCTGCCGGGCTGCAAATCAGAAAACGCGAGGCAGCAGGGCTCCGCCGACAGGGGACAAAGATTGACGCGACCGCTTCAGAATGGAAGCGGGATCAAGGGATCAGATTCTGAGGACAGGCCTGCGCGCGCCGCGAGGCCGACCATGGTCGCTCATCGCTTCCCAGCGAGTCCAGACTAGAGTTGGGGTCGCAGGCCGAATTGCCTCGACGCCAATGGCTGTTTCAGAGGCGGGAGCCAGCACGCTCACGATCGCCCGCGACCGCAGGAGGACGAGGTCGAAGCCAATGAGGGTGTGTTGATGATGCGTCTCGCCGCGCGCGTGGTGGTGACCATGAAACGCGTCTTCCAGATCCGATTCATGATGGCTCGACTTCGCGTCGTGATGTCCGGAAGACAGATGGGCCGAGACGACCGCGACTCTCGTCCACGGCAGGAGCAGCCCCGTCAAGGCCGCAATCGCGGACAGCGCTCGGAAGCGGTACACCCGGCCATGCTATGCCGGAGCGCTAACCTGAGGCAAGGCGCCCAAACATCGGGTCCGTCGAGGGGCGAGACGGTGGGGATTCGGCAATTGGGAGACCACACCTGGCAGCTCGCATTCGCCAACCTCACCCTCGGTGTCTACGACGCCGCCCAACATCTGTTTCTGCCAGCTGGCGACCTCCTCTCCTCAGGAGGGCTAAAAGTGTCACCTATGTCCCGACTTGCGCATTCAGTCCGGTTCGGGCCGCTAGTCTTGAGGCATGTCGAACCACAACAGCAACGTTCGCTGGATCGAATTGAAGTTGTTGTCCGAGACGAGGATGAGCTGAGTCGCGCCGGCCGCGTTCCTGAACGCGGCGATGCCCTCGAAGTTTTCGGCGATGAGCGGAGCCTTGAGCTCTGCGACAAGCTCTCCCTGGAGCAAAGCGCCGGTTTTCACAGAGTCGCCCTTCACGAGCATGATGCGTGAACTGAGGCCTGTCGGGGCGAGCGCCGACCAGAAGCGCTCCAGCACGAGCAGGTCTCCATTGGGCAGAACCGTGGCATCGGCGGGTTGGAAGCCGGGACCGCTCGCCTTCCATTCGAGGCTGGTCCACGCTTCTCCCTGATGCAGAAACGACTCAAAGTTCCCGGCCTTCGTTTTCAGACTCTCGGTGATGCCGAGGATCCGGCCGTCCGGCCAGCTGGCCATCGATTCGAGCCCGCCGTTCGATGGCGCCCGGGCGAGCATCGCCGGAGTCTCAAAGAGCCGCGCCGGGCCGGTGAGGCCAGGACCGTAGGCCCAGATGCGATGGCGTCGTTCGAAACCGACGAGGACTCGCCCGTCCGTCAAGCGCGTGATCGATTCGGCGTCGCCGAACGATTTCCCCGAGACCGGTCGGCCCAAAAGGTCCTCAAGAGGCTCGAGGGTCGCGGACTCGACGCCCCGTAACTGCCCGTTGTCGAGTACCAGAAGAGCGGTGAACCTGTCGCCCTCATCCGTGACCGCGATCATCCGCAGTCCGCGCCTGTCCGGTTCAACGGTCAGGCCAGATAGACCGCCGAACCCTCGGTCGTCCGATCGCAGCCAGAGCCCGCCGAGAAACCGAGCCGAGCCCGCGCGATCGAGCTTCGGCAGGGCGGTGGAGAGAGGCACCCGCTGTGCGGTCAGGGTAATCTCACGTCTCGGTCTCGCGGCCGGTTGCCCGAAAGAGACTCCAACCAGTCCGATGGCCAGCGCCAAGGACGTGAGCCGGCCCCCCAGAGTCTTCAGCAGAAAACCTTGAACCAAAGACCCGACTCCCGGTCGGCCATCCTGCGCGCGTTCCATGCGCGCCGGACCCTATCGGAACGAGGGCCCGAGAGCGAAACTTCGTTCCCCAAGGGCCGATCCCGGTGACTCAGGCCACGGCACCGAAACCTCTCGCGGGGCTCGCGTGGTTCGTGCTTGGCTGGAACGTCCTCGTCATCCTCTGGGGAGCGGTGGTCCGCGCCACCGGTTCGGGGGCCGGGTGTGGGGCGCACTGGCCCACGTGCAACGGCTCGGTCGTGCCGCTGGCTCCGTCGGTCGAGACACTGATCGAGTACTCGCACCGCGCGACCAGTGGCATCGCTCTTCTGCTGGTCGCCCTCCTTCTTTACCAGGTCTTTCGTCGCCGCTCGCCTGGCCATCTCGCCCGGTTCTGGGCCGCCGCTTCCATGGCTCTGATTCTGAGCGAGGCCGCGATCGGCGCCGGTCTGGTGCTCTTCGAACGGGTAGCCGGCGACACCTCGATCGCGCGCGGTTTCTGGATCTCGGGGCATCTCGTCAATACGTTCCTGCTCCTCGCCGCCCTGACCCTGACCGCGCGCCTGGTGGATGTTTCCCGCAGCCCTCCAGGCGCTCCAGGCGGCCCGCTTCGAGCGACGTTCCCAGAGACCAGCCGAAGCGGGGCCACCGTCTTCGCCACCCTGGCCCTGATCGCCACTGGGATCTCGGGCGCGATCGCGGCCCTGGGCGACACGCTCTTCAAGGCGAGCACGCTCGCGGAGGCGATGGCCCAGGACTTCTCGTCCGCCTCGCACCTTTTCCTGCGGCTGCGCATCTTCCATCCGCTCATCGCCATCATGGGCGGCTTCCTGGTCCTGCTCGTCGCCTATCGAACCATCATTTCAAATCCGAACCGGCCCGAAGCGAGACAACGGGGACTCTTCCTCGCGGCTCTCGTTGTCGCCCAATGGTTCCTGGGTCTCACCAACCTCGTCCTGCTGGCGCCCACGAGCCTTCAGATCGCGCACCTCTTCGTAGCCGATTTGATCTGGATGACGTTGATCCTGGTGATCAGCGATGTTGAATCCTGATCCCGCGCTCTCACGCCCGCTCGCGCTCCGACTTCGAAGCCAGAAGCGAGGCCGCTACACCGGCGAAAAGAATCATGAGAACCAGGCCGAGGAGATAGAGGTTGGCGTATTCGCCCAGGACGCCCGTCAGCCATGAGTGCGTCATCATCTTGATCCCTACCACCATGAGGACGACCGCGAGCGCCGCCTTGAGGTAGCGGAATTCGTCGATCATCGAGGCGAGGGCAAAGTAAAGGCTCCGGAGGCCGAGGATGGCGAACACATTGCTCGTGAAGACCAGGAACGGATCCGTGGTGATCGCGAAGATGGCGGGAATCGAGTCGATCGCGAAGATGAGGTCGGTGACCTCGACCATGATCAGTGCGAGGAGCAGCGGGGTGGCGAGGAGGGTTCCGGGTGGAGCCGAATCGACAACCGTGTCCACCTCGGGTTGGGCCCCCGGGGTAGCCGCTTCGTGTGACGCGTCCGAACCCGCGCGAACGAAAAAGTGCTCGCCATGGAAGCGCTCCGTGACCGGCCAGATTCTCCGGGTCAGGCGGACCACGATGTTCTTGTTCGGGTCGGTTTCATCCGACTTGAGCAGCAGCATCTTCACCCCGGTGAGAATCAGGAAACCGCCGAAGACATAGATGATCCAGGTGACGCGCTGCAGGAGCTGCGCCCCCAGCGCGATCATCACGCCGCGCATCAACAGCGCGCCGAGGATTCCCCAGAACAAGACGCGATGCTGGTAGATCTGCGGCACGGCAAAGAAGCCGAAGAGCATGGCGATGACGAAGATGTTGTCGACCGCGAGAGACTTCTCCACGAGATACCCGGTGATGTACTTGACCGTCGCGTCCCCGCCATCGTTGTAGACCGTGCCGAGCCCCGGGGTGTCCACCGGCGTGATCGTCATCTGATCCGGGGTGAGGCCCATGCCCATCCAATGGTTCTCGTAGCCCGCGTATATGAAGCCGGAGAAGCCAAGGCCCAGGGTGATCCAGAAGGCGGACCACCCGAGGGCCGACTTTACGGAGATGACCTGGGCTTTGCGGTGAAACACGCCCAGGTCGAGGGCCAGGAGGACAAGAACGAGAGCGATGAAGCCGGCATACATCCAGAACATGCGGGCAGATTAGGCGTTCGCTAAAGCATAGACAAATACATCGTTACACTCGATGTAATGACTTAATGTGATGGCAACGCCAAACCCGGCGCCTCGTCCCCCGAGGGGCTACGGGGCGGAGGAGGGCGGCACCCGCCGCTTCGTGGCCTGCTCGAATGCGAACGCTAGTTCGAGCAGTCTGGGCTCGCTGCACGCCATGCCGGTGAAGCTCACGCCGAAGGGCGCCGGCTTCGGGTCGAACCCTTCTGGGAACGGGTTCTGCGGCGCTCCGCCCGCGCCTCCGCCTCCCGCAAGCGGAACGTTGGGCACCAGGCCGAAAGGCACCATGACCGTGGGGTAGCCGGGCTTGGCCGCGATGGCCGCGCCGGACGCGCCCGGGAACAGGATGGCGTCGAGATTGTGCTGCTTCATCGCGGCATCAATGCCTTCGGTCGCCGTGAGCCGGATGTCTTTCGCGCGGTCGGCCTGATATCGAGAGCGATCCATCTGAACCTCCATTTCGTCGGAGATGTCGAGTTGGGCCTGGCCGTACTTGATCGCTCCGGCCTTCTGGTGGGCGACGTTCCACTGCCGAAGCTCGGTCAGAGTCTTCACCGGCGCCTTGTCTCCGAGCGTCTTGAGCCACAGGTTGAAATCGCGCTTCATGCCGTACTTGAGAACCACCGAACACTCCGCGTCCTTGCCCTTTCCGTTGTCGAGACCGCCGCACTGGCCCCAGTTGAGGAAGCTAGAGGCCGCGTCCGTCGCGACGACACTCGGGATGTCGGCGGGATCGACGATGACGGCGCCCTGCTGCTTCAGGATCTCAATCGCCTCGGCCATGACTTTCGCCTGGTCGGGGTTTAAACCGCCTCGCGGCTCCTTCGATCCGGGCACCGGTGTGCGTTCGTAGAACGAGGCGCGGGGAATGCCAATGCGCGCGCCTTTGAGTCCCGCAGGGTTCAGGAACTTCGTGTAGTCGCGTCCGGGCGGCGCCGTGCAGGTCTTGGTGGCCGGGTCGTTCGGGTCGGGAGAGGCGCCTTCAAGCACGCCCATGAGCACGGCCACGTCGGTCACAGTGCGCCCCATCGGCCCCGCGGTGTCCTGGTCGGCGGTGATGGGGATAACGCCGTATCGGCTGACGCGTCCCACCGTCGGTTTGATCGCGGCCAGCATGTTCTGGTTCGCCGGGCTCAGGATCGATCCGGAGGTTTCGGTGCCCACGTTCGCGGCCCAGAAGTTCGCCGAGGTGCCGATGCCCGAACTCGACCCTCCGGTGCTGAGGACGGGGCGGCCGTCGAACGTGGTCTCGCGCGGATCGCGCCTCGGGTCGTAGGGATTCATCCCATAGCCGGTGAGAGCGTTGTAATTTGCGGGCATGCCCGAGGCCACCCAATTCGCGAGCTCACTCAGGCCGGTCTTGGCGATGATGATCGCGCCCGCATCGCGCAGGTTCTTCGTGATCGTCGCCTCGTAGCCCGGCGTGAAGCCGGCGAAGGCGAGAGCGCCTCCGGTTGTGGGCATCTCGGTGGTGTGGATGTTGTCCTTGAGGGCCACGGGGATTCCGTGCAACGGGCCCCGAATCTTCCCGGCCGCTCGTTCGCGATCGCGCTCGTCCGCTTCCTTGAGCGCATCCTTGTTGACCGTGATCACCGCGTTCAACTGGTCCTCGTACATTGCGATGCGGGTGAGGTACTGGAGGACGATCTCCCGGGAGGTGGTGCGTTTCTGTTCCATGGCGAGACGCATTTCCGGAATCGTGGCTTCCACAACGTTGAAGGGCCTCGGTGGCGTTGGGGGCCCGGGCTGTGCCTTCTGCGCTGGGGCGCTTATGGCTGGAGCGGCGAGAACAACGGCGACGAGGGCGAGGAGTCGTGGCTTCATGCCCGCGATTGTAGGACGAAACGAGCGACGCCTATTTCAGCCCTTCCAGGGTCTTCCTTGCCGTGGCCGTCACCGGGTGTTTCGGATAGGTCGCTATCAGTTTCGTCAGTTCGCTCTTCGCCTCTGCCTTCCTGCCGAGGTTCAGAAGGCAGCGCGAGAGCAGGAACTTCAGCCGCGGGTCAGAGTCGGGTTCGGGCGGCAGGGCGAGACCCTCACGCAGCATGATTTCCGAATCGGTGAAACTCGATTGGGATTCGATGATTCGCGCCAACATCATGCGGACGCGCTTGCGCTGGCGCAGGGAACCCTCCTTGTCGTTCCTCCGCGCTCGCTCCAGCAGAGGCCGGGCGTCGTCGTGATAAGCCAGCTCGTACATCTTCGCGCCCAGGCCATAGAGGGCCCCGAAGTTCTGCGGATCCGACCGCAGGGCCTTCTCCCACTCGGTCATGTCGGCGCCTTCGATTTCGGCGGTGGTCAGCAGCTTGAGGAACGCCGCCGCGTCGACGTAGCCATCGATGCGCGCCACCGCGCGGCCTTCCGACGTGAAGAAGCCGATGGTGGGCAGGCTCTCGACGCCATGTTCATCCGCGAGCTCCATCTCGTCCGCTCGGCCCTCGGTGTTGACCTTTACCGTCACCGTCGTCTTCGAAAGACGGGCGACCACCGCCGCGTCCTTGTAGGTGGTCTGGTCGAGCTTCTCGCAGAACTTGCACCACGCGGCCCAGAAGTCGACCATGACCATCTTGCCTTCGCTGCGTGCCTGCGCCTTGGCCGAATTGAAGTTCTTCTCCCAGCGCAATGCGCCTCCGCCGGCGACGTTTGAGGCGGCGAGCGCAAACGAAAGGGCCACCACGGCCCGGGCGCTGGTGGGCCGGACCCGCGTCTCCGGAATCATGACAATCGTGGCGATCGTCGGGATTGTGCGGAGAGCCGTGCGGCCTCGACAAAACCGCTGAAGAGACCATCGAAAGCGTCGGAGGTCCTCCAGAAGTTCTCCGGATGCCACTGCACCGCGACCACGAACTTCCTCTCGGGCATCTCAATGCCTTCGACGATGCCGTCCTCGGGAGACGTCGCGGAGAGGGTGAGACCTTCACCGAGACGCTTGGCCGCCTGGTGGTGGAAGGAATTGACGCCCACCCGCGTGGCCTTCAGGAGCTGCGCCAGCCGGGAATCGCCTTCGATCGTCACGTCATGTCCGATGACCAGCCGATCGTCACCCGTCTCGTGGACCAGAGCGCCCGCGACATCGGACGGTATGTCCTGAATCAGCGTGCCACCGAGGGCGACGTTCAGAACCTGGAGGCCGCGGCAGATCCCCAGAACGGGCATGTCGCGCCGGACCGCTTCCCGGGCGAGCGTGATCTCAAAGGGATCCCGCGGGCCGTCGACGCGACCCAGGGCGGTGTGCGGAACCTCGCCAAAAATCTTCGGGTCGACGTCCGTGCCGCCCGAGAGAAGGAGTCCGTCGCAGTTGTCGAGGATCTCGCCCGCCAGTTGTTCGGCCTCCTCCAGCGGGTTGGTGAAACCGGGGGCCACGATGCTCGGCAGGCCGTGCGCCTTGGAAATCGCGTGAAGGTAGTCGAAGCGCAGCCATGCATGATTGGCGGTTCCGGGATTGCTCCCGGCGGTGACGGTGATGCGGGGGCGTGAAACCATCACATGCGATCCGGAATGGGAATCCCCAGCAGGTCCGCGATGTCGGTGGTGTGCCGGACGAAGAGGTCGACCACGAGAATGCGGACGGCGCGCAGGTCTTCGGTCTCCGCGCGCAATACGGTATGGGCCGGGTTCTGGTAGTAGCCGTGAAAGGCCTGGGCGATCTGGAACGCATGGCGGGTCATGACGCCCGGTTCTTCGGTGCGCACCGCGGTTTCGATGGCTTCGTCGGTGCGCGCCATGGCCAGGAACAAGGACCATGCCGAGGAGCCCTCGTCGGTTTTGAGCCAGGAGGCGAGAAGGTGCGGGTCGAGGGCGCGCTTCAGAAGTGCTGTGACGTCATGGCCTTCCGAGGCCACCTTGGCCAGGATGCTTCGGGCGCGCACCACGCTGTTCTGAATGTAAGGCCCGGTTTCGCCCGTGAAGGCGAGGGCTTCTTCCATGTCGAACGTGATGATGCGATTGCGCGAGAAGCGCAGCATGAAATACCGGAGAGCGCCCACCGCGATGGCGTGAGCGGCCCGGGCCCGATCGAAAAGCGAGCGTTCGGGATCGCGGGTGGCGATCTCGTTCGAGGCCTTCGTCTCAAGCGCATCGATCAGGTCGTCCGCCTTCACGCCGAGCCCGCGCCGGCCGGACACCTTGACCGCACCCGCGTCTTCGTCGACTTCGTAGCCGAGCTCCTTCGCGGTCGCGTTCGAAAGCACGACCTTCTCGTATCCGAGATGGCGCGTTCCATCCGCCGCTTCCGGTCCGGCCACCGCGGCGACGCCGGCCTTCACGACACGCTGGGGATAACTCTGGCCGACATCGATGACGTTGAAGACGAGCGATGCGCCCGCGCCGAACGGAGGAGCGCCCGGATCCGCGGCGCCGCTGGTCGAAGACCACAAGGGTCGCGCGGCTGTCCCATCCTCGTGACGCCGGTAGGGGAAGTCGAGACCGAGCTTGCCGAGCTTCCAGAGCTGATACGCGATGTCCTTGCCGGTGTAGGTGACCGTACCGTTGCTTCTCACGATTATCTTATTCTCGTCGTCTTGAATCCGAAGGGGTCCAGCCACGACCCCGGCCCCCCTCGGGCTCCCCCCGGGACTCGTGGCCGTCGTTGCGTTCGCTGAGGCGGCTTGGCCGAGTAAATCGGCCTGCGCCGCAGCCGGTGACGCCGGCCCCGAGCCCGAATCTCCGGCGTTTGCACGGTCCATGCCCAGGACCCAGCAGCCCTTCGCTTTGCCTTCGTCCTGGAGCTCGATGGCTTTGGCTTCCTTGAGCAGCTCGAACGCCTTCGCCCAGAAATGCTGGCGGAGAATGTCCGACTCGCGCACCAGGAGGTCGTAGCCGATGTCGAGACGGGCCATGGTCGCGATATGAGCGCGGACGATCCGCGCGGCCACGTGTTCGCCCAGTTCGGCGGTCGGCCCTTCGTGTTTCTCGATGGCGTGGAATGTTTTCGCCTGAAGCGCCTTTCTCTCCTTGTCCTCGCCATACCACTCAAACACCCGGGCGTACAGGTCCCAGCAGTAATAGTCGAACCGGCCGCCGATGGAGCGAACCTCGGCCAGGGACTTCTTCTCGAGCTGCTCGAAGCCGACGATGACATCCGCCACCTGCACCCCGGTGTCGTCGATGTAGTTCTGGGTCAGAACCTCGTGCCCGCGCGCTCGGAGGAGGCGAACGAACGTGTCGCCCAGAATCGAGTTGCGCGCGTGGCCGATGTGCGCGGCCTTGTTGGGATTGATGCTCGTGTGCTCGACGATCACTCGTCCGGCGCGTCCTTCCCGGGCCGGAGGCGCTCTGATGAAGGAGGAGAGGCGGGTCGTGAAAGCGCTTCGGTCGAGGAAGAGGTTGATGAAACCTCCGCCCGCGACCTCCGCGCGCGCGATCCCTTCGATCGAGTTCAGCTTCGGCGCGAGTTCCTGCGCGATTTCACGCGGCTTGCGGCCGATCCTCTTGGCGAGATCGAAGGCGAGGGGCAGCGCCAGATCGCCCAGGTCGAGCCTGGGCGTGGTCTGAACCAGAATCTCGCCGAGGGTGACGCCGAACGCCTGCGAAACGGCCTCGCGAATGCGGGCAATCAGTTCCGACTGAAAAGCGAGAATCATGGGCGCTTGGATCAACGGGCGCAGGTCATCGCGCCTTCTGAGGGGGTCGAACTACGGAAGGACGATGGCGAGGTCGAAATCCGCCGTGCCCTTGCGGCACCAGTTCTCTCGTTTCGAACAGTAGAAGTACGACAGCGTCGTCTTGACCGTGCTCAGGCCCTTCGCCGCGTCGCGCGCGACCGAGACCGGGAAACGCACCGGCTTCGAGAGATCCAGATAGCGCGCATTCGCCGGATCGGGAATCACCCCCGAACTCTTGGGCGGCGCGGGCGCCACCAGAGGCGAACCAGCAGCGAACTTGATCCGCGGAGCCGGCTCCTCGTTGATGGTGACGTCCGGGTCCTTCTTCTTGAACTCGAAGACGAGGCTCGCGGAAGCCCCCTTCTTTGCGGGGGCCTCGTAGGCGGCCGCTACATCGAAATGCGGAGAGGGCATCGCCGAAGGCGTCATTTTCAGAGCGCCCTGGAGGAGGAGCGCCGACATCAGTACTGTGACCATCATGTGCCGATTGTATCGGGGTGGGGGCCACGAACCCTAGCCGTCTAATCCCCCGCGAGGATGACCAGACTCCTGGACCGCCAGATCCTGGACCGCCAGATCCTTGACATCGTTGGAGCACGGGCCTACAGTCCCAAAACTTACCTATCCGTTCCCCCGTTCACGTCGCTCCCGGGAGCAACGGTCTCGCCAGACGGCGACTCCCTTCTTGTCCCCCCGGGTTAGGAGGTTGAGATGCGTCAAAGTCATGCCGTCTTCGGTCTGGTGTTGCTCTGCGGCACACCGGCATTCGCCCAGGATCCAAACGCCGGACCGCCCCCCGTGCTCGTGATGACCCGCGAGCAATTCAAGCCGGGAAACATGGCCATTCACAACAAGCAGATCCCGGCCTTCTACGCCTTGTTCGAGAAGGCCAAGGTGGGGGCCGCCCGCCTGGGGCTTGTTCCGGTCTCCGGCGATCAGAACCACCTCCTGTACCTCGAAGGCCATCCGTCGTCGGCCGACATGGAAGCCACTGCGAAGAAGATGGATGAGGTGATGGGCGGCTCGCCCGCATTGCGAGCGGAGCTCGACGCTCTCACCAGCAAGAGTGATTCCCTGCACGAATCCCAGACCGTGATGGTTGCGAGGCTGCGCACGGACCTGAGCTATCACCCGAACACCCGGGAGCAAACGGGCCGGGCACGCTACTTCAATGTGACCGTTCTCCGCGTCAACGTCGGCCGCGGGGCCGACTGGGCCGATTACACGATGCAGACGAACGCGGCCCGCGAGAAAGCTGGCCTTGACGAGCACACGGTCGTCTATGGAGTCAACAGCGGCGCGCTGGCAGGGACCTTCCTGATTCTCAGCACCATGCGTTCGCTGTCCGAGGCCGACGATGGTGCTAGTGGGGCCGCCGCGCGCACTCAGAAGCTCAACGCGGCTCTAGGGGGCGATGCGGTCGTCAAGGCACGCCGCGCCGCGTTTCCCGAACTCGTCGCCCAGACGGTCACGACCTTGTACAGCATCGACCGCTCTCTGAGCCGCCCGCGGCCCGAGTTCGTGGCCGCTGACCCGGAGTTCTGGAAGCCCAAGGAGATGCCGAAGGTCCAACCTGTCAAGAAGTAGTTATCGGCGAGGGTGGGGCGGTCGAGGCTCGCGAATTGCGACCGTACCACGCTCGCGGACCGCGAGGTCATAGAATCGCCCAGTTCTGCTGATCGTGATCGCACACGGAGGCTGCCGCCATGGACGAAAAAGGACTGGTCATCAAGTTCTGGGAAAAGGAGGCTCCGGCCACTCGCAAGGTCCTGTCCCGGATTCCCGAGGGATCGAGCTATCGGCCGGACCCCAAATCGCGCCCCGCGCAGGAGATCGCGTGGCTCATCGTGCGCGAAGAGATCGTCCTCATCGACGGGCTCGAAAAAGGGCGGCTTGACTGGGTGGAGGTCCCGCCGCCACCGACCATGCGCGAGGTGCTCGAGGCCTACGATCGTCATCACCAGACGTTCCTCAAGAGACTCGGCGCCCTTGAGCCCGCCCGCTGGGCGGGGCCGGTGCCCTTCTTCTTCGGCGGCCAGCAGGTCATGAACGAAACCGGCTCGGCCAACGCCTGGGCCTTCCTGTTCGACATCATTCATCACCGTGGGCAGTTGTCCGCGTACCTTCGGCCCATGGGCTCGACGGTTCCGCAGATCTACGGCCCCAGCGCCGACGAGCCGATGTAGCGAAAATGTTCTAGCGCGGCCTGTCGCCTGCGGCCATTCGCTTCAGCAAGCCCGGTCCTCTGTTCCTGCGAGGTGCGATTGTCGATGCTCGATCCTGTTCCAGCCGATCATCCACCAACGCTGCTCGAAGCTGCACTCCGCCACGATCGGGCTCCCCTGGCCGTGATGGTGATTCTGGTCCCGCTGGTCAGCTGGACCTGGATCGTGCTGATGGCCCGCGACATGTACGGACCGATGACCGGCTCGAGCGCGTGGATGATGACGTCCGTATGGGACGCGCGGCACCTGTTCTTGTTGTGGGCCATGTGGGCGGTGATGATGGCGGGCATGATGCTGCCGTCGGCCTGGCCCACCCTGCTCCTGTACGGCGCGGTGGCCCGCCGGCGTGGAAGCGAACCCGGGGTCATGCGTCAGATCTACGCGCTGGCCGCTGGTTATCTGATCGTGTGGTCGCTCTTCAGTGTGCTCGCCACCGTCGTCCAGCGAATGCTGGCGAGCCTGCTGCTCCTCTCCCCGATGATGGAGCTGACGAGCCCCATCGCGGGCGCCATGACTCTTTTGTTGGCCGGCGTTTTTCAGTTGACGCCGCTCAAGCACGCCTGCCTAAGGACCTGCCAGTCACCGTTGGGCTTTCTGATGCGGCGATGGCGCCGCGGCTTTGCGGGCGCTTTCCGCATGGGAATGGAGCACGGGCTCTACTGTCTGGGATGCTGCTGGGCGCTGATGCTGCTGTTGTTCGTGGGCGGCGTCATGAACCTCGTGGTGATCGCCGCGCTCACCGCCTTCGTGGCCATCGAGAAGCTCAGTCCGTTCGGGGCCTGGAGCGCGCGCGTCAGCGGCGCCCTGCTGATCGGTATCGCCGTCTGGATGCTCGCGCGTTGATCTATGCGGCGGCAGCCGTCGCCGCGTTCGACCAGTCGAACTCGTACAGAATCCAATTCGTCTTCTCGAACGCCACGGACAAGCCGGCCGCACTGACCCTGAAGGACCCCTGGCCGCATTCGCCCCGCTTCCAGATGAACCCGTCAGGAAGCTCGACGTTTGCCAGATGTGGCTCGCCCGTGACCGGGTTCTTGAACGTGTCCCCGCGGCCCTCCCCGACGCCGTCGATCTTGAAGAGACTTTTCGGCCCCTCCCCTTCAATTGTAATCTTCGCCTTCACCAGCCCGACGACCTCGAACGTGGGCCCGAGCAACTCCCATGGCATGCCGCCGAGCTTGCCGCTGAAGATCTGTGCGAGCACCTCGACCTGCGCATCCGCCGTCTTTGGATCGACAATGAAGGCGCACTTGCCGTTGCCCTCATGAATAGCCTTGGGCCATTCGAGGATGGCGGCGCACTTGACGCCCGACAGGTCGACGCCGCCGCAGGATCCCTGCATCATTTCCATACCGACGAGGGCACGGCAACTGCCGTCCTTGGAATTGGGGAAACCTCCAAAGTTGCAGCCGCAGCCGAAGTCGCAATTACAGAATTCGTAGCCGCGCCCCCGTAGCTTCCACTGGGCGATTGTCGCTGATGCCATGGTGAGACCCTCCTGCAGAAGTTGTTCTATGAGCGACCGAGCGCCCCGCACTCATGCGAGGAACGGAGGGTACCGCAGCAAATACCCCGATGCAAGCGTCAACTCTTCGGCTGGTTCGCCATCCGCTTCAGCAGCGCGACCTGACCGCCGTGGTAGAGGTCGTGGGCTGCGATGCCGAGGACGGTTCGTCTCACCGTGTGCTTGGAACCCTTGAGGCGGTTGTCGAACGTCGCGGGATCGAGGCCGAGGACGGTCGCCCGGAGCGCCGCGTGTTGTTGTTTGAGCAGCGCGAGGTCCTTTTTCCAGTCGGCCAGGTTCAGGCCCAGGTCGCGCCGAAAGAAGTTGCTGCCTTCGAGAGGGAAGGCGTTCCGCTTGCCAGAGATGATTCTGTTCCTGACCGCGTACTTCCAGTAGGCGCAGTGAACGGCCAGTTCCCAGATGTTGTGACCGTCCTTCCGGGGTCGGAACAACAGCTGCTGAACGCTCAGGCCGCGAAGGCTTCCCAGCAGATTGGGGCCATGCCAGGCCGCTTTGTTGAAACCTTCGTCGAGCAGGAGGATGAAGCTGCGGATCTCAGGTGTCATGGGCCTCTCCAGATCAGGGCGGCGATTGGGGATACAATACCGTCTGGACCTAACCCCTAAGAACAGCAATCAGGCTGTGGGGCGTTTTCCCAGAAAGAAGATCGCACGGTGGGCTCGAAACTGTTTGTCGGCAACCTTAACTTCAAGACCACCGCGGATGAAATTCGCGACCTGTTCTCACAGGCCGGCGCGATTCGCGAAGTCTTCCTTCCCACGGATCGGATGACCGGCCGCCCCCGCGGCTTCGCGTTTGTCGATTTCGAGAATGCGGAAGACGCCGTCAAGGCGACGGAGAAGTTCAATGGCATGGACCTCGGCGGTCGCGCGCTTCGCGTGAACGAAGCTGAGGAGCAGAAGCCGCGCCCGGCGGGCGGCGGCGGTGGCCGTCCCTTTGGGGGCGGTGGTGGTGGCGGTTATGGGGGCGGCGGCGGCTATGGTGCGGGCGGCGGCGGCGGCCGACCCTATGGGGGTGGCGGCGGCGGCGGCGAGCGCAAGGGTTCGCGTCGCAACGTCCGCGCTCAGAAGCGCGGCTTTTAAGAAGCTACCCAACTGGACCGACCAGGGACGCGGCTCCGGCCGCGTCCTCCTTTTTTAGCGCAAGGCCTCGTCGAGTTCGATGGAGATCCGCTCAGCTCTGGCGCTCAAGGCCTCGAACTGCGCCCGCGCCGCGTTGTCCTTGCTCGCGAGCCGATCCGCGAGGTCAAACCGCTCGTTCGCGATGTTGAGCGCGGTGAGCACACCAAGCCGGAACGAGTCGATGGTCGCCGTGGACTGCGAGAGTTCCTTCATTTGCGCGTCTACGTATTTCGCCACTTCCTGCAGGCGAGCCTCATCCTCGGCGATCAGAGAAAACGTCTGACCGAAGATGTCGATCTCGACATGCTTGGGTTTTTGGGCCATGTCGTCTCCCCGAAGACTAGTCCAGACTTTCCAGAAGGGTGACGATCTTCGCCACCCGCGTGCGCACTTCATTCTGTTCGTTCTTTAGCGTCTCGATCTCCGCGATGAGGCCGTCGATCTTCGCGGCGCTGCCCGAAGAGTCGCCCATCTGGGTTTCGAGCGCGGTCAGCTTCTTCTCGGCTTCCAGCAGCTTCGCCTTGTTGTCCCTGAGCTGGTCGTCCAGGTTCTTGTTGTCCCGGCGCAGCTTCTTCACGAGTTCCGCGGCCTTTTTGACCTTCTCTTCCAGAATGTCGAAACTGTCCTGCATTCCTTCTCCTGTGTCGATCAGACTGCGTTGCATCCTTGGGCTCGTCTCCAGGGCGCGTCGCCCGGTAGAACCTAAATCTTAGGCGACTTATCGGGCGTGAACGCCGGGGCCTTGGAAACTTAGTCGAACAGCGTTCATGGCCGCATCGACCTCCTCGCCGGTCAAGGTTCGAGCATTGTCGCCGAAGCGCAGAGATAGGGTCACACTGACTTGGTTGATCCTCGCCAAGTCCTCGTTCACAAAGACATCGATGATTTCAATTGACCGCGTCATTTCCCCCGCATTCGCTTTCGCGTTGGCTAGGACCTGGTCGGAGCTTGTGCCGCGAGGAACCAGGACCGTCAGGTCGCGGACCACCTCGGGGAAGCGGGAGAACAACAAGAAGGACAAAGCGTCGCGCGAACTCAGAGCGTCGAGGGCCATCTCGGCCACCACCGGCCGATCCTTCAGGGAGAACGCGCCGATAGCGTCGGGATGAATCTCACCCAGGTACCCGCACACCTGCGAATCCAGCTTGATGACCACGCCGCGACCGGGATGTAGGAACGGCGGCAGGCCTTCGCGGTCGAAGGTGACGGTGGCGCTCGCGTTACGCTGGAGAATCTCCTCGACGGTGCGCTTCAGATCGAAAAAGTCCAGAACCCGTGGTTTGGAGGACCAGCCCCGGGGCGTCGCCCCGGAGATCAAAAGAGCCAGGCGCGGGGTTTCGACCGGGCCTCGAGGAGACGTTGAGAACGTGCGCCCCAGCTCAAAGAGCTGGATATCCCGCGCGCCATGCCGCTGATTGCGCTCGAGAGACTCGAGCAGCCCCGGCATGATCAGCGAGGTCCGGAGAGCGTCCTGCTCCACCGACAGCGGGTTGGCAATCTTTACGACCGCCCCCTGCGACGGGTCGCACTTGGCCGACGAGACGAAGTTGAGATGCAGCGCCTCGCGATAGCCGAGGCCGGAAAGCAGCGCCTTCAAACGGCGCTCGGTGCGTTGCGCGGGCGTCAGCCCGGCCGCTCTCCGCGAGGCCGGCACGGTTCGCGCGACCTTCATGAGGCCGTGGTGCCGGGCCACCTCTTCAATGAGGTCGACCTCGCGCGTGCAGTCGCTGCGCCAGGTCGGCACGACCACCTCGAGTTCACGATCCCGGCCCGGATGGGCGGCGGCGCCCGGGCCGGGCTCGGTGACTTCGAAGCCGAGTTTGACCAGCGTGGTCTTCGCCTGATCCGTCGGGATGCTCGCGCCGACCCGCGCATCGACGTGGCCGAGATTCAGGACGAGACGACGTTCCGCGATCTTCGAACCGCGGGCCTGGATCAACACCGGCCGGGTGGTTCCCATGGCTCCCCTGGCCACGAGGTTCGCGAATCTGGCGATGGCCACGGGCCCGGCGTCGGGATCGGCGCCACGCTCGAAGCGATGCGATGCGTCGGTGTGCATTCCGAGCGCCTTGGCGGCGCGACGGATCATCAAAGGGTTCCAGTACGCGGCTTCGAGCGCCACCGCCCGCGTCTCATCTGAGATCTCGGACGACGCGCCACCCATGACGCCCGCGATGGCGAGCGCGCCGTCGCCGTCGGCGACGACGCCCATGGTTGCGGCGAGCGTTCGCTCGACCCCGTCGAGTGTCTTCACCACCTCACCTTCTGCCGCCATCCGCGCCTTCAACACCGCGCCGCGCAGCCGGGCCAGGTCGAACGCGTGCGTGGGCTGACCCATCTCCAGCATCACGTAGTTCGAGAGGTCGACGATGTTGTTGATCGACCGTTGCCCCGCGAGTTCAAGCCGGTCCTTTAGCCACGAAGGCGACGGCCCCACGCGAACGTCGAACACTCTGGCGGAGAAGCGCGGACACAGGTCGGGCGCTTCAATCGCGACGCGCAGAACCTCGCTTGACGAAGCACCCGCCTCCGCGAAGTCGAGGCCGAGCGGCTTGAGGGGCAGGGAGTAGAACGTCGCCACTTCGCGCGCGACACCGTAAATGTTCATGGCGTCAACGCGATTCGTCGTGATGTCGAGGTCGAGTACCGCCTCGCTGCCGAAACTCTCGATGCCGTCGCAGGCGAGGCCCACGCTGGTCAGATCGTCGGCGAGCTGTTGGGGCTCGACCGGGAAGTCCACGAAGTCCCGGAGCCAGGAAACCGGGATTTTCACGAGAACTGCTCGAGAAAGCGCACGTCGCTCTCGTAGAAGAGGCGGATATCGGAGACCCCGTACTTGATCATCGCCATGCGCTCCATGCCGCTACCGAACGCGAAGCCGCTGACCTCCGAGGGGTCGTACACGACGCGCCCCAATCGGGCATTGACCGACTCGAAGACGGCCGGATGGACCATGCCCGATCCAAGGATCTCCACCCACCCCGTCTGTTTGCAAACGCGGCACCCGGTCTTCCGGCCCTTGCACGTGCTGCATCCCATGTCGACCTCGACGGAGGGCTCGGTGTAGGGGAAGTACGACGGACGGAACCGAACGGGGTATTCCATACCGAACAGCGCATGGATGAACGTCTCCAGCGTGCCCATGAGATCGCCCAAGGTGATGCCGCGATCGACCACCAGGCCCTCGAACTGATGGAACATGGGCGAATGGGTGATGTCGTCATCCCGCCGGAAGACGCGGCCGGGACAGAGCACGCGAACCCCGGGCGGGTTCTCATTCGAAAGCATCGACCGGATCTGGCCGGGGGACGTGTGGGTGCGCAGCAGTCGAGGCGGCGCCCCTTCAAGATAGAACGTGTCCTGCATATCGCGTGCCGGATGATCGGCGGGCATGTTCAGCGCTTCGAAGTTGTGGAAATCGTCGTCGACTTCGGGGCCGTCGAAGATGTCGAAGCCCATGCCGATGAAGACATCCTCGACCTCTTCGCGAACCAGGGTGAGGGGGTGCTTGCTTCCGGACGCGCGAACCCGGCCTGGAAGCGAAACGTCGATCTGCTCGGAGACCAACCGCGAATCGCGCTGCCGCCGCTCGAACCGGCCCCCGGCCTCGCCGATTTTCGCTTCGCTCCATTCCTTCAGCGCATTAAGCGCCTCGCCCGCTTCTTTCCGCGCCTCGGCCGGGAGTTTCCCAAGATCCTTGAAGAGCGCGGTGATCTCGCCCGCCTTGCGTCCGAGGAACCGATCGCGAACCGCCTGGAGCGAGGCGGAATCGGAAGCGAGCGCAAGCTGGCCCTCGAGCCTCTCTCGAAGCTCGTGGGCCCGCTTCTTCAGATCATCGAGAGAGGACAACGGCGCATCATCGCCTAGGGATTGGCGGGCGCTGCCGTGAGCGGAGCCGGCTTGGGCTGAGCGGGGATATGCGCCTTCACCTGCTCGACGACCTTGGCGAAGCCAGGCGCATCGAGCACCGCCATCTCGGCGAGCACCTTGCGATCGAGCATCAGACCCGAAGCCTTGAGGCCGGAGATGAATTTCGAATAGCTGACGCCCGCGAGCCGGCATCCGGCGTTGATGCGGACGATCCAGAGCGACCGGAAATCGCGCTTCTTCTGCTTGCGGCCTTCGAAGGCGTTCTGCCCGGCGCGAATCGAGGCCTCCTTGGCGAAGCGATACAGCTTGCTCTTGCCCAGGAAGAAGCCCTTGGTGAGCTTCAGTACTTTCTTCCGCTTGTTGCGTCGTGCGGACCCACGCTTTACGCGAGGCATGTTGTCTCTTTCTTGATGACCGCGCCACGATTGGCCGGCGGTCCGTCACACTTTTGTTATTTCAGAGGTCGAGGCGGTGACGAAGCCAGGGGGTGCGCGTCGGCTCCCTTAAACCCAGTCTTTGCTTCCTCCGCGGCCGAACGGCCACGGACGAAGCGCAGAGCCGGGGAGTTTACAGCAGCGGCGGCTTCACGGCTTGACGTAGTCGGTTCGCAGGAACAGCCAGGCGCCGTAGGCATTGATCGCCACCGACACGGCGAACAGCAGCAGTTCGAACCGGCTGACTCTGCGCGGGCTGTTTTCCAGCAGGATCACAAACATCCACGGCAGCAATACCATCGCGTATCGGTAGGAGAATTGCCAGCCGCCCGGATTGCCGTGGCACCACAACACCAAGGTCAACAATAGGATGGCCGCCCAGGAAAGCCGCTTCAGCGTCGCGTCCCTGGCCCCCCGCCGGAAGAGGAAGATCAGGTACGGGCTGTTCAGGAAGATCGAACCGCCGAAACCGCTGGGCACGAGGTAAGGGAAGTCGGGCAAGCGCCGCCACGGCCTCAGCAACATCTCTCGCACATTCCCCGGAATGGCGTGAAGGGAGAAAACACCGTGCTGATACCACGGCTCCTGCAGCACACCGGGGATGCGCGCGTAGCCGAAATCCACGGGCGAGCCGAACCTGGCTTGGTTGTAGCCGAGCGTCGCCACCCCGAGAATGAAAGGGAAGAGAGAAAAGGCGAGAGCCGTCCGCCACCAGGCCCGTTCCGCCCGGGGGGCGCTATCACCACCGCCGCTTCGGCACTGGCGATAAAGCAGGTAGTAGAAGAGCGGCGCCAGCAGCAGAATTTCTGTTCGATTGCCGAAGGCCAGGGCGAAGAAGAAACCGGCGGCGGCTGGATGGAAGCGGCACAAAGTGAAGTAGAGCGCGCCGAATTGCGCGGCCACCGAAACACCGAGGGCAATCTGCCAGGCGCCGCCGAACGCCAGGTTCGCCCACATCCAGGTGCCCAGCAGGGGGAAGAAAATCAGGACCAGCCGGCGCGGCAGAGCGTCCTGGTACTTGTTCGAGAGCGGAAAGAGGAAGAGCGCCGAGGCGCTGGCGGCCAAGGCCGCGAGGATGACGCCAGGGAATGCCTCGACCAAGCGCAGCTGTTTGAGCACGGCCAGGGGAAGCATCGTCAAAACGCTGCCGAGAGGGGCGGCCGAATAGTACCGGCCCGCGTGAGGAATCGTCTCGCTCAGCCACGAAGGCGGCGGCTCAGTTTCACCCAGATGGCCCTGCAGTAACGCCGACGCGATGCGCAGCGTGTAATCGAAAAGCTCACCCGTCTTCGGGTTCGCAAGGTAATAGGCGAGAAAAATCCCCGCCCAGATCAGGAGGGGCAGGAATCTGGACCGAAGCACCGCAGGCTCGTCTACTCCGCCGGCTTGTCGTCGAGGCGCACCGGGACCGGGCGCGCGTTCCAGATCTCCTCCGCGTACTGCATGGTCGTCCGGTCGGAGGAGAACTTGCCCATGCCCGCCACGTTGAGGATGGACATCCGCCACCACTCGTCGGGATTCGCATACGTGGCGGCGGCGCGACGCTGACACGCAGCGTAAGCCTCGAAGTCGGCGCACAGAAAGTAGCGGTCTTCGCCCAGGATCGCGTCGACGATCGGACGGAAGAGCCCGGTGCCTCCGTCAAGGGCGCCGCCTGCGATCACGTCGATCACGCGACGAAGCTCCGGACTCTCGCGGACGAATGCATCCGGGGAGTAACCCGACTGGCGCAGGCCCTCGATCTCATCCTTGGTGCGCCCGAAGATGAAGATATTGTCGCCGCCCACCTCCTCGCGAATCTCGACGTTCGCACCGTCGAGCGTCCCGATGGTCAGGGCGCCGTTGAGCGCCGCCTTCATGTTGCCCGTGCCCGAGGCCTCGGTGCCCGCGGTGGAGATCTGCTCGCTCAGGTCGCAGGCCGGGAAGATCACCTCGGCCAGGGACACGGAGTAGTTGGGCAGGAAGGCGACCCTCAGCTTGCCGCGGGTCAGCGGGTCGTCGGCGACGCCCTGGGCGATCGCATGGATAAGCCGGATGATCAGCTTGGCCATGGCGTACCCGGGCGCCGCCTTGCCCGCGAAAATCACCGTCCGGGGCACGAAGGAGGAAGCGCCGTCGCGCAGTCTTTCGTGGAGGGCGATCGCGTGGAGCGCGTTCAGCAGCTGGCGTTTGTACTCGTGGAATCGCTTCACCTGGCAGTCGAAAAGAGTGTCGGGATCCAGACTGATCCCATGGAGTTTCATCGCGCGGTCGCCGAGCACGGTTTTGTTGACATGCTTGAGCGCCGCCCATTCCGCGCGGTACGTCCGGTCGTCGGCCAGGGGGCCGAGCCTCCGCAGCTCCGCGAGGTCGCGGATCCAGCCCGAGCCGATGGCGTCCGTGATCAGCATGGCCAGACCGGGATTGCTCTGCAAAAGCCAGCGGCGCGGCGTGATGCCATTCGTCTTATTGGAGATTCTTCCGGGTAGAACCCGGTCGAGGTCGGCGAATGTCTGCTGGCGGAGGATCTCGGTATGAAGAGCCGCCACTCCGTTCACTGCGTGGCTGCCTACAAAACCCAGGTTCGCCATGCGCACGCTGCCGTGCTCATCAAGAATGGCGGTACGGCGCACCAGGTCCGCGTCGCCCAAGGAAGCGACCTGGGCGCGGAATCTCCGGTCTATTTCCTCCACGATGCCGAAATGACGGGGCAGGAGCCTTTGGAAGAGATCCGCCGGCCAGCGCTCCAGAGCCTCGGGAAGAACCGTGTGATTGGTGTAGCCGAAGACCCTTTGGGTCAGGTCCCACGCCTCGTCCCAGCCGATTTCGTGTTCATCGACCAGGATCCGCATCAGCTCCGGGATGCCGAGGACCGGGTGGGTGTCGTTCAGTTGTATGGCGACTTTGTGAGGGAGGTCGGCAAAGTTCCGGGCGCCGAATTTCAGAAACCGGCGCATCACATCCTGAAGCGTCGCGGTGACGAAGAAATACTGCTGCTTGAGGCGCAGTTCCTTGCCGGAGTACTGGTGGTCGGGAGGGTAGAGAACTTTCGAGATGTTCTCGCTCTCCGTCTTGTCCTGAACGGCGCGCACGTAGTCGCCCTGGTTGAAGAGGCGCAGGTCGAACTCGCGACTGGACTTCGCGGACCAGAGCCGCAAGGTGTTCACGGTGTCGTTGCCGAAGCCCGCGACCGGGGTGTCGTAGGCCATGGCCCAGACTTCCTGGGTGTCGACCCATCGGGCCCGCAACCGGCCGTTCGCATCGGCGACGTGTTCGGTGCGTCCGTAAAAACGCACGGGGAAGAGGGCGTCGGGGCGCGGAATCTCCCAGGGGTTCCCGTAACGAAGCCAGTTGTCGGGGGCTTCAATCTGAGCGCCATCCTGGATCTTCTGGAGGAAGATGCCGAAATCGTAGCGAATGCCGTAGCCGTAGAACGGCAGGGCCAGGGTGGCGGCGGAATCGAGGATGCAGGCGGCGAGCCGACCGAGACCTCCATTGCCGAGACCGGCGTCCCATTCCTTCTGCTGGAGCGCCTCGAGGTCGTAGCCGAGCCGGCGCAGGGCCTGGACGTGCGCGTGACGGGCGCCGAGGTTGACTATGTTGTTCAGCAGAGCCCGGCCCATCAGGAACTCGAGCGACAGGTAGTAGACGCGCTTCGCATCCGCCACGTAGTAGGCGCTCTGGGTCTTGAACCAGCGTTCCATCAGTCGGTCGCGCACGGTGTAGGCGGCCGCCTGATAGGCGTCGAAATCGCTGGCCGTGTGTCCGTCCTTGGCCACCGTGTACATCATCCGGTGCGCGAAACCGGCGACGATGCCGGCCTCATCGAGATGGCCCGGCGGCGGTTCGGGAATCCGTCGGCTGGTTGCCATGAGCGGGATGCTATCGCCGTTCGAGTTCGGCCAGGCGAAAGGCCGAGGGTTCAAAGCGCCGGATGCTCAAAATCTCCGGAGCAAGTGTGATTGAATGGCAAGGTGAGTCGCTGCTCGGTTCTTTTCGTTCTCGTCGCCGCTTCAGGTTGCGCCACGAGCTACCAGGGGCGAGGTCTGGTCCTGAAGGTCGACCCCGCGGCTTCGACGCTCACCGTGTCGCACGAGGCCATTGTCGGGTTTATGGATCCGATGGTCATGCCTTTCACGGTGCGCGATCCGAGGGTTCTCAAAGGTGTGCGACCGGGCGATCTCATCACCTTCCGGCTGCGCCCGAATCGGCGCGGCACCGAGATCTTTCGGCTCAGGCACCTTTCCGCCGAGGGCACGGACGTGGGTCTCGCGATGACGCCCTCCACGACCGCTCTGGTGAAAATCGGCGAGGTGGTCCCCGATTTCACGCTGACTGACCAGCACGGGGCTCCGGTCTCCCTGAAGGCCCTCCGCGGGAGCGTTCTGGCCGTCACTTTCATTTACAGCCGCTGCCCTCTGCCTGACTATTGCCCGCTTATGGTTGCGAATCTCGCCCAGGTTCGCAACCGCTATCGCGAACGGCTGGGGCGCGACCTCGCCCTGCTCACGGTCTCCTTCGATCCGAAGTACGACACGCCCGAAGTCCTGCGCAAGTACGCCGCGCGATACGGCGGGAACGTGCCGGGCTGGCACTTCCTCAGCG
This sequence comes from Vicinamibacteria bacterium, assembly GCA_031364765.1. GTDB lineage: Bacteria > Acidobacteriota > Vicinamibacteria > Fen-336 > JAGNNV01 > JAGNNV01. The sequence goes on along the minus strand of JANLWV010000451.1, from coordinate 4,292 downwards.
GCTCGCCCGAAGCGATCGCCGCGGTATGCGCTTCGTTCGGAATCGAGTACTGGCCCGACCAAGGCCTGATCACGCACACCCTGCAGACCGCGGTAATCGATCGGGAAGGACGGCTGAGCGCGAGCATCGAGGGCCGCGGCTTTTCAGGACGGCAGATTGCCGACCTGGTGGGAACGATCCTCGATCCTTAGAACCGGTGGTCGCTGACCGCAGCCGAAGCCCGGTTAGTTCTTCGTTCCCCCGTCCGCGCCGGCGCGCAATGCCCCACGCATCTGAGGGAGATCCGCGTCGGCCTTGTCCCACGCTTTTCGCGCCTGGCCGAGGGTCTGCTCCGAGTCGGCGAGGCGCCCCAGACCACGAAGGGCTGCGGTCAGGCCGAACAGCGCACCGCCGCCGCCGGGCTCGCGGGCCAGCGCTTCCCGGTACGCCTTCTCCGCCGAACCGTAGTCGCGCATCATCAAAGCCGCGTGGCCCCACGCTTCGACCACGGGCCGAGGGTAGGACGGCGGCTCGGTGTAGAGGAGTCCGGCTTCTAGATCGGCGGCTTTGCGGAAAAGGTACCGGGACTTCTTGCGATCGCCACGGTAGGCCGCGATCGTGGCCTCAAGCTCCATCCGGGCGATGGCGAGCGGACGCCGCGATGCCTCGAGCTTCGGCAGGTAATCGCCCATCTCCTTGAGTGCGGCCTGCGACTCGGCGCGCTTTCCGGTCGCCGCATACGCGAGGCCCTGAGCCCAGAGCCGCCAGGCGTTCTGCTCGGGGTGGTCGTAAACGGGAATGGTCCTGCCATCGAGGATCTCGTTCCAGCGCTCGAAACGCACGAGTGTTTTGATGAGGCCAAAGTAGCCCTGACGCCAGGTCACGCGCTGGCTGCTGCCGCGGCGCTCGCGCGGGGTTTCCTTGAAGTCGTTCATCAGATGAGCCACCTGCTTCATCGACTCCTGATACCGGCCGTCGAGGTTCAGGGCCTGGATAAGGAAGTGGACGTTGTGACCGTGGTGGCCGTTGGGATAGAGGGTGTCGGCCTTGAGGTAGCCGCGTTCGTTGTCCGCCGCGGCCGAGAACGCGAGAACGGCGTCGTCGATCCGATTGCTCTGCGCGTAGATGTGACCCGGCATGTGCAGGGCGTGCGGAATATTCGGGACGAGTTCGGGGTAACGCTTACAGGCGCGCCACGCCCGCTCCGGGGTCTTGCTGCCCTCCCAACCGTGGATCAGGTAGTGATGCGAGCCGAAGTTGTTGTCGTCCTTCGCCACCACCTGCTCAAGCAGGCGCAGGCCTTCCATGGTGTTCAGGCGGGGCTCCTTTGTCGCGGAGTCGAACCCGTCGAGGAGGGCGAGGCCAAGGATCGACTTCGCTTCCAGGTCGTCGGGGTAGGCGGTCACGAGGGCGCGGAGGCCGGCAATGTGATCGGCGTCTTTGGACTTCGACGCGGGGTTTCGGCGCGCCGCCTCCGCCTCGATGTAAAGGCGCTCGCGCGGGGTCACTTTATCGCGCAGCGACATCGCCTTCAGGGCCGCTTCGCGCGCGCGGACCATCGGCTCGAGGGCCGCTCCTGCCACGCTCCGCGCTATGGTCGCTGCGCCGGTGGAGTCGCCGCTGCCCGACGGCCTTCCGCCGTCGAGGGGATCGCGCAGGAGCTGGAATGCCGGACGATAGTCGCCGGAAGCGCTCACCGAAATGCCCCAGTAGGCCATGGCCATATCGGGGTCGAGGGTGGCTGCCTGCAGGAACGATCGCTCCGATTCGAGGAACCAGAACGAGTGCATCTGCGAGATACCCTGATTAAAGAACTTCCGCGCATCGTCGGAGTTCGTGGTCACGGGCATGTTCGTGACGCCCATGCCGTCCATGAGTCGGGCGGGAAGAAGCGGCTGGGCCCCGGGCGCCACCGCGCAAAGATCGGCCTCGGGTCGCGGCTGAGCCGAGGCCGAGGGTGCTACGAAGGAAAGGGCCAGGAAACCGAAGGCAGCGGCAGAGCTGAGCTTGATCATGGACGAATTCTAGTCCGATTGACTGGTGTCTGGTCTGGCCCCGAATCTTCTGGCGTTCCGAGCCCTCGCCTTCGCGGCCTCTTCTCCACGGTTCCGAGGCGCCGCCGTGGTTTCGAGCGAATGGAGGAGGCGAGCCGCGACTTCGGCGACCTCGTCCACCGCGCGCTGAAAGGCGGGTTCATTCGCCTTCGATGGCTTGTTGAAGCCGCTCAGCTTCCTCACGAACTGAAGGGAAGCGGCGCGAATCTCCTCCTCGGTCACCGGAGGTTCGAAGTTGTAGAGCGTCCGGATATTTCGACACATGTTTCTTTTCTCTCCTGATTGAGGTGGGTTCCACGCTCGAAGATTGAAGATTAATGTGTCAATGGGCGGTTCATGCGGCCTCCGAGGCGCGGGCGACCGCGACCGCCGCGGCCAAGGCCTGATCGATGTCGGCGATGAGATCGCGTACGTCCTCGAGCCCGACGCTCAAGCGGATCAGGCCGTCGCCGATGCCGCGATCCTTGCGAACCTCAGGCTCGACCGAAGCGTGGGTCATGGTGGGCGGGTGACAGACGAGGGAGCGCGGCGCGCCGAGCGATTCGGCCAGGGCGAAGAGGCGTGTGGACGTGGAGAAGGCGTTCGCCTGCTCGCGCGTCTCGAGGTCGAAGCTCACGATGCCGCCAAAGGCGGTTTGCTGCCGGGCCGCGATCTCGTGACCCGGGTGAGTCTTGAGGCCGGGGTAGTAGACCTTCCTCACCCGCGGGTCCGCGGCGAGAAACTCGGCGACTTTGAAGGCACTCTGGCAATGCCGCTCGACGCGCAACGACAGCGTCTTGAGGCCGCGCAGAATCAGGTAGGAGTCCTGGGGCCCGGGAACGCCGCCGATGGCGTTCTGGAGGAACCGGACTTCGCGATCGATCTCGGGGTCGCTCGTGAGGACGGCGCCGCCGATGACGTCGCCATGACCGTTCAGATACTTCGTGGTCGAGTGCAGTACGAGGTCGGCGCCAAGTTCGAGCGGACGCTGGGTGATCGGCGTCGCGAAGGTGTTGTCGACGAGGACGCGGACGCCCCGGCTTCGACCGGCCCCGGCCGCCGCCTTGATGTCGGTGATGGTGAGCAGAGGGTTGGAGGGTGTTTCGAGCCAGAGGAGCTTCGTGGCCGGTTCGATCGCGGCTTCGATGTCCGCGACTTTCGAAGTGTCGACGAAGCTGAAGCGCAGGCCGAACTTCGCGAAGACCTTGGTGAAGAGCCGGTACGAACCGCCGTAAAGGTCGCGGCCCGCGATGACGTGATCGCCCTGTTTGAGCGTGCTGATGACGGCGTTGACCGCGGCCAGACCGGAGGCAAACGCGACCCCGTATCGCGCGCCCTCGATGGCCGCGAGACACTCTTCGAGGGCCTGTCTCGTAGGGTTGTCGCCGCGGGCGTAGGCGTAGCCGCGGCTCTCGCCGGGGGCGTGCTGCGCGAACGTGGAGGTCTGAAAGATGGGGAACGACACCGCGCCGGTGCGCGGGTCGAAGGCTTGGCCGGCATGGATCGCCAGTGTGTCGGGGTGCAGTTCGTTGGTCATGATCGGTTTCTCCTGTGGGTTGGTTTTGAAGTGAAGACTTCGCGACCCTGGAGTCCGAAAAGGCCCAAAAAGCAAAAGACCCGCTCGGATATCCGGGTAGCGGGTCTTGAGGGTGTTGCTTTGTGAACTGTGCCTAGCTCAAAAAGACCTCGGCCCCGCGGCAAGGCATGCGCATGAAGCGCATGCCGCAGGGCATCATCGTGATGGACGTGAAGGTCAGAGGGTGAGTCGGTTGCACAGAGGAGCGGGAGTGTACTCCCAGACCCCGCCCCGCTGTCAAGCGATTTGTTGGAGGTCCGTTGAGGTTACTTCTTCTTGCCGCCCAGACTCGCGTAGGCCACGGCCACGAACTGCTCGGGCTTGAGGAAGCCCTTGCCCCAGGCCCCGTCGAAGGCCTGCGTGGGCTTGGCCGCCTGAACCTCGGAGAGTGACTTGCCCGCCGTCACCAGGGGCTTCATCTTGTCTCGAACCCCGGCCAGCATGTCGCGGAACGCCCTGAGGTCGGCCTTCTTCGCCATCGGTCCGTGCCCCGGGATGATCTGGGTCGAGTCGTTCGCCAAGCTCAGGATGCGGTCCGCGCTCCCGATCATGCCTTCGAGGGACCCGCCGGTACTTGCGTCGATGAAGGGATAGAGCCCGTTGAAAAAGAGATCCCCCATGTGAATCACGTTGGCTTTCTTGAAGTGCACGACGGAATCGCCGTCGGTGTGGGCGGGAGGCAGGTGGAAGCAGTGGATCTCTTC
>JANLWV010000449.1:0-2419 GCA_031364765.1 Vicinamibacteria bacterium | reverse complement strand
CATCCAGCACGACCCGGCCTGCTTTCGGCGCTTCGGGGAAGTGGAAGTGGATCTTCTGGCGCTGGGCCGGAATCTCGATCCGCTCGACCTTGTCGAGTTGCTTGATCCGGCTCTGGACCTGGCGGGCCTTGGTCGCCTGATAGCGGAAGCGGTTGATGAACGCCTCAGTCCTTTCGATCTCTTCGCTCTGGCGACGATGCGACTCCAGAAGGTTCTCGAGATTGGCCTGATAGTCGACCAGGTACTTCGAGTAATTGCCGTGATAGTCGGTGAGGGTTCGAAGCTCGACCTGGGTGATGCGCTTGACAACTGAGTCAAGGAAAAAGCGGTCGTGCGAGACGAGGACCACCGAGCCTTCGTAGTCGTGCAGGTACTCCTCGAGCCAGTTGCAGGCCGGGAGGTCGAGGTGGTTGGTCGGCTCGTCCATCAGGAGCAGGTTGGGGCGCTGGAGGAGCAGTTTGGCGAGGGCGATGCGCATCTGCCAGCCGCCGGAGAACTCCTCGCACGGCCTTGGATGGTCGGTGGCCCTGAAGCCGAGGCCCCGGAGGACGCCCGCGATGCGGATGTCCATCTCGAAACCGCCCGCCTGTTTGAAGCGTTCCATAACCTCGGCGTATCGGTCGAGGAGGGCGAGGTGCTCTGATTCGGTGGTGCCGGGATCCTCGTGCTCCAGCGTCGCTTCGATCGCGCCCTGCTCGGACTTCAGGGCCAGCAGAGGAGCGAAGGCCAGCGACACCTCGGCATGAAGGGTGCGGCCCTGGTGGGCGATCCCGTCCTGGGGGAGGTAGCCGATGGTGAGGTCGGTCGCCATCCGGACCTGGCCGGAGTCGTACTCCTCGAGGCCGGCGAGGATCTTGAGAAGGGTCGATTTCCCGGCGCCGTTGGGACCGCAAAGACCGATGCGGTCGTTCTTTCGGACGTGCCAGTTCACGTTCTCCCAGAGAACGCGCGCGCCGTAGCGCTTGGACAAACCTTCGACGTGGATCATTTCGGAGTTTTTCGGGCCTTGAAGCAATGCCCCTATTTCCATCGGGAAACGCGGGGCGATGGATGGCTCGGCGGCGCCCTTCCGTGGCCAGTGTCTGCTGAATGCCTCAGGACCCCGAGGCTTTTGGAGCGCTGATCATAGTCGTGGCCCCCGTGCTTCGCCGAGTGAGGGTGCTCCTTGATGTTGCCGACGCACGGAGGACTTCGATGCGCAAATCAATAGCCATCGTGCCCCCTTGATCGTGGCGCCTGAGTACACTCCGTCCTGCGCGAAGGATGTAGCCGCCCCTACAGCCTTCGCGCATTTTGTTTTTGGGGGTTCGGGCGCACAGACCTGGACGACCCGACGTTCAGGCTCCCACGCCAACGACCGAAGTTCCGGTCCCGACGCCAAACGCGAAAACGTCCTCGGCCGCTACCGTGGAATCTCACGCCCGAGGCACCTCGATGAATCGCGCGGGCCGGGGGCAGGTTGGCAGAAGAAGTCCCCTACGCAGGGACGCTCGTCGGGCCAGCAAACCGTTCACTTCTAGAGGTGCCAAATCTGCAGGCCCTCCTCACTCGATTCGCGCTTTTGTTGCGCGCTGGGGGACTTCTCGTGACCAACCTGGACGTGAACGAGCCGAAGTTTCGGCTCCAACGTGGACGACCCCGGAGTTCCGGCGTCCAACCTGACCGTGAACGTGGACGAACCGAAGTCTCGGCGCGACTACGTCCTCCGCGTCCCCAGTTCCCGCCGCATGTCCTTTTCGATGTCCCGTTTCTTGATCGCTTCGCGCTTGTCGTGCGACTTCCGTCCGCGGGCCAGGCCGATTTCGAACTTCACCCGACCGCCTTTGAAGTAGGCCTTCAGCGGGATCAGGGTCAGGCCCTTCTCCGTCACCTTCCCCCCGATCTTCATGATGTCCTTCTTTCGCATCAGCAGCTTGCGCTGTCGCTCCTCGGTGTGGTTCATCCGATTCCCGTGGGAGTAAGGAGCGACCGACGCCCCCGAAAGAAAAAGCTCTCCGTTGCGGAACTCCACGTAACTGTCGCGGAACTGAAAACCGTTCTCTCGGAACGCTTTCACCTCGGTGCCCCGCAGAGCGATGCCCACCTCGTGCTTTTCGATGATCTCGAACTCGTGAAGCGCCTTGCGGTTGGTGGCGAGGATGCGGATGTCGTCGCCGTCACGCTTAGCCGGAGAAGTCATGGGGGCGCGATGATAAGCGGTCGAATAGACTGTCTCCCGAGGTCAAAGAGCGTGGATAAACAAACACCCCCGAAGAAGGCCCCGGGCCGAAACGATCCTTGCCATTGCGGATCAGGGAAGAAGTACAAACAATGCCATCTCGACAAGGACGAGACCGCGGCGCGCGCAGCGCGAGCCGCGGCTTCCGCCGAGGCCGAGAAAAACGCGCCGGTGGCTGAACCGGCGAAAGATGGAGACAAG
>JANLWV010000433.1:0-12159 GCA_031364765.1 Vicinamibacteria bacterium | reverse complement strand
CATCCAGCCCGTGTTCTTGAAGACCTGGTCCCACGACTCGATGATGGCGTCGTAGCCGTTGATGGCTTCCCACCCCGGATGAATGCAGCGGACGCCCTCCCCCCGGTACCACAGGGCTTTCATGGCGCCGAGGTCGAAGTTTTCGAGGGACTCGTAGAACGAAGTGTTCGCTCCCAAAAGCTCCGTTCTGGCGCCATCGCTCTCCGGCAGGGCTTCGCTTTTCATGGCCCCGTCATTGTAGATGGCTCCGGCGGTTTGGACCTGAAGGCACTTCCGGGGTGAAAATGCGCGCATGGAAGCCAGCTCGACCCTGCCCGCCGACCAGCCGTTGCCGCAAAGCGTCGTTCATTCGATCGTCTTGGGGGAGCGTCTCCGCGGCGCCTTTGGCACGCGCACGGCCCTCTCGCCGTCCTCCGGCGAGATGGTGGGCGCGATCTCCCTGCTCGATGCGACTCAGGCGGGGGAAGCGACTGCGGCATCGGTGGCCGCGTTCGCGGGTTGGAGCTCCACCTCGTTTGCGAAGAGGCGTGCAATCCTGAACCAGGCCCGCGTGCTTCTGCTCGAGGAGGCCGAGGCGATGGCCGTGCTCATCGCTCGCGAACAGGGCAAGCCCACAGCCGAGGCCCACCTCGCCGAGATCCTCCCCGCTCTCGACCATCTGAAGCACGTGGCCGAGCACGCGGAGGAGACCCTGGCCCCGCAGGCGACCGAGCCCGCGCTTTTTCTCATCGGCCACAAACAGGGGCGGATCGAGTTCGCGCCGATCGGCCCGATCCTCATCATCACGCCATGGAACTACCCGTTGTCGATTCCCGTGACCGGCATCGCGGCCGCACTCATGGCCGGAAACACCGTGGTCCTGAAACCAGCGCCGGCGACTACCCTGATTGGCCTCGCCATCGGCGACCTCTTCAACCGCGCCGGTTTGCCTCCGGGCGTTCTGAACGTGGTCGCCTGCGATGACGCGGTGGCCTCGTCCCTGGTGAGCGACCTGCGGTTCCGCAAGATCCTCTTCACCGGCAGCGTCGCGACCGGTCGCCGGATCATGGCGAGTGCGGCGGTGCAGGGCACGCCGGTCACCCTCGAGCTCGGGGGCAAGGATCCGGCCATCGTGTGCGCGGACGCCGATCTCGAACGGGCGTCGTCGGGCATTGTCTGGGCGGCCTTCCTGAACGCCGGACAGACCTGCGCTTCCGTCGAACGCGTCTACGTTGAGGAAACCATCGCGGACGCGTTCATCGCCAGGGTGATCGAGAAAACGAAGGCCATCAAGGTCGGTAATCCTCTCGATGGGAACACGGACATGGGTCCCCTGACCATGGAGCGCCAGCGCGCCATCGTCGAGGCCCACGTTGAGGATGCTCGAGCCAGAGGCGCGCGGATTGAGACCGGAGGCGCCCGGCCTCCTGGCCCCGGATACTTCTATCCACCCACCGTTCTCACCAACGTCGATCACACTATGGCGATCATGCGCGATGAAACCTTCGGGCCGGTCCTGCCGATCATGCGCGTGAAGTCGGTCGACGAAGCCATCCGCCTCGCCAACGATTCTCCTTACGGCCTGACCGCGAGCGGGTGGACCACGAGCGAGGCCATGGCGGCGAAACTCGAACGCGAGCTTCAGGCCGGTGTCGTCACCATCAACGATCACGTCTACACCTTCAGCGAACCCACCTCACCGTGGGGCGGAATCAAGGCCTCGGGGATCGGACGAACCCACGGCGCCCTGGGCCTGCGCGAAATGACCCAGCCCAAATACGTGGCCCGCGACATGTCGCGCGGCGGCGAGGTGTGGTGGTACCCCTACGGCCCCGACTTCAAGGCCATGATGGCGGGCGCCTTGCGTTCCTTTCACCACCCCTTCGTTCTGGCCCGGCTCTTCGCCTTGTCGAAGCTGTCGCTGTCAAAGCGGTATCTCACCAGAGGAAGAATCCTGCGGGTGATCCCGGACATTTTCAAGCTCTTCTAGGGCGAGGTCTTCGACACCTTGACCGAAGCTCAGCTCTCTCCACCGAAGCGTCGCACATGGTTCCATATCACCATGGGCGTCTCGCTGCTCGTGGTGGCCATTGCCCTGACCGTGGGATGGCAGCTGATCGCCAGCGAGCAGACCGCGCTCCGTGAGTTCCCCACCGCGCGCTACCTGGTCTATTTTTTCGGGCTCCTTCTGTTCCTGCTCCTGATCTCCGGGTTGGGCTTGATGTTCACGCTGCTTCTTCGGGAAGTGCGCCTGAACGAGCGTCAGTCGAACTTCGTCAGCGCCGTGACCCACGAGCTCAAGACTCCGGTCGCCTCCTTGCGCCTGTACCTCGACACGTTGATGTTGCGGGCGGACACCCTCTCGATCGCGGAGCGCGACGACTTCTACAAGACCATGCGGGCCGATCTTGACCGCCTGAACGGAACCATCAACAGCGTCCTGAACGCCGGGCTTTATACGGACCGGGCGGTGGTGAATCCGCCAACCCTCGATCTGGCGCGACTGGTCCAACATTCCTGCGCCCTGACCCGAACCAGAAACCAGCTCTCAGAGTCGGCGGTTTCCTACTCCGGCCCGCCAAGCCTCCTGCTCAAGGGCGATCCGCCCGCCCTTGAAACCGCGATCCTCAATCTCCTTGACAACTCGGTGAAGTATTCAACCGATCAGGTTTTGGTCAAAGTGAAGCTGGTGGAAGAGGCGAACGGCTTTGCCCGCCTCTCCGTGCAGGACCGGGGCGTCGGGATGAACCGGGCCCATCTGCGATTTATCTTCAACCGGTTTTATCGAATCGGCTCGGAGGTCCGCCGGTCCCGCACGGGAACGGGTCTGGGTCTCTTCATCGTGAAATCCGTGGCGAAGGCGCATGGGGGCACGGTGCGGGCGGAGAGCGAAGGCGAAGGCCACGGCACCACCTTCGTCCTGCATCTGCCCCGGGTCGTGAAAGAAGACCAGGCGGAATCTCACGAGGAGGTGGCCCATGCCTGACCGGTTCTCCGCCGCTCGGATTTTGGTGGTCGAAGACGAGGCGAGTCTCGCCCGCGGCATCGCCTTCAATCTCAAGATAGAGGGCTACGAAGTTGACTGCATCGCCGACGGCCGGGAGGCGAGCGCCCTGCTGTCTGTCCAAGGCGCCAGATCGCGGGGCGGTCACGATCTGGTTCTCCTCGACGTCATGCTGCCGCACGTCGATGGCTTCTCGGTGGCACGCGCGGCCCGGCAGGCCGGGAATCGCACGCCTATCCTCATGCTGACCGCAAAGGGCCTGCCGGAGGACGTCGTCGAAGGCCTGGAGGCCGGCGCCGACGACTACCTTCCCAAACCCTTCGATCTGACCGTTCTGCTGGCGCGGGTCAAGAGCCTGCTCCGGCGTCGCGACTGGACGAAATCTCCAGCGTCTCCCCGGGGGGAGACCGCGGTGTCGATCGGCCAGAACCGTGTCGACTTCGCGAACTTCGAGATCCGCCGCGGCGAGACCCTGGTTCAACTGACCCTGCTGGAGGCGGGCCTTCTGAGGCTGCTTTATGAGAGGCGCGGGACCGTGGTGTCCAAAGCCGAGATTCTCGAGAAGGTCTGGAACCTGCACCCCGAGACCGAGACTCGGGCGGTCGATAACTTCGTGGTGAGGCTGCGAAAGTATCTCGAGGCCGATCCCTCGAACCCGAAGCTGCTGCTCACCGTCCGTAGCGCGGGGTACCGGATCGAAGATGACCCGAGCCAGCGCGGGGTCCAGGAACGCCTGCCGCCTCCCTGACGTCAGGGGAGAGCGAGCTGAACCGCGAGGCGCATGGCCGCGAGGAGGCTGCCTTCGTCGGCTTTGCCTTTCCCTGCGATGTCGAACCCGGTCCCGTGATCGACCGACGTGCGGACGAAGGGCAGACCGAGGGTGACGTTCACGGCTTCGCCGAAGGCCAGCAGCTTGACCGGGATGAGTCCCTGATCGTGGTAGCACGCGATCACGCCGTCGAAGTCCCCTCGGGCGGCGCGCACGAAGAGGGTGTCGCCGGGAAAGGGGCCTTCGATGTCGATGCCCGAAGCCCGAAGGGCGACGAGGGCGCGCGGGAAGACATCCTGTTCCTCGGTTCCGATGTGGCCATTCTCGCCCGCATGAGGATTGAGACCGGCAATCGCGATCTTCCGTCTTCCGGAAGGGACGCCGAACTTCGGCAAGGCGTGGTGAACCAACGTCGCCACGCGAATGATCTCCGATTCGGTGACCAGCGCCGGCACGTCCTTGAGCGCTTCGTGAATGGTGAGCAGGGCGACCCGCAGCCTGCCGCCCACGAACATCATGGCTACATTCGGGGTCTTGGCCACGTGAGCCAGGAGTTCGGTGTGGCCGGGGTAGGCGAAGCCGGCAATGTGCATCGCCTCTTTGTTGAGCGGCGCGGTGACGATTCCTTGGACCTCTCCCCGAAGCGCGTCCTCGGCGGCGCGTATCACCGCCACCGTAGCCTGACGTCCTCCTTCGGCCGAGACCACCCCGGCTTCGACCGCAAGACCTCCGATGTCGACGATCGAAACGCCGGCGCTTTCGAGGGCCCGCATTTGGAGCGACTCCGCACCGCGGTCCAGAACGTCCTTTGAACCGTAGACCACCCAATTCGCCGGCGGAAGTTCGGCGTGCGCCAACGCCTTGAGGACGATCTCGGGACCTATGCCCGCAGGGTCGCCGACGGTCAGGGCCAACCGCGGTCGGGAACCGCCCATCAGGGCTCTGACCTGGTCCCGCCGGCCTTACTTCTCGTAGAGCGCCGCGATCAAAGCGCCGCGGGCGGTAGCGGTGACCGGGTCGGAAGCCACGCGGATTTCGGAGATATCGACCGGGAAGGGTCGCGACTTCATCGACCGCTCGAAAAGCTCCTTGAACCCTCGGGGCTTCGCGGCGCCGCCGGCGATCACGATGGGCAGGGGGCGATGCACGCGAGGCAGCTTGTCCGCCTTGGCCACCGCCTTCCGCATCGCGTCGACCAGCGATTCGACGAGGTCCTCATAGTAGATGTGAAGAGCTTTCTCCAGCTTGTCCGCGGGCTGCTTGGTCAAGTCGAGCTTGTCTTCCTTGATCGTCTTGACCCTCGTCGAAGGTTCGTTCACCACCGCGCCGACCGACTTGTCGATGTGGTCGCCGCCTTTGGAGATCCCGAAGAGAAGGGACGGAATCGACAGGTAGGCGATCGCTACATTGCACATGCCCCCGCCGCAGGACACGCCTATACCGGTGAAGTTCTGGTCTTCGAGCTCCGAGAAGATGACGGCGAGGCCTTCGTTGATGGCCACGGCCCGATAGCCGAGCGTCTCGAAGAACCGGCGCAGGCTGGCCTCGTGATAGACGAGTTCCGCTTCGCGGCCTTCCGAAGCCGCGGGCACCGAGAACGAGAGCACCTCGCCCTGGGTCTTGGCTTTCGGAATCAGGCTGCGCATGATCGACTCGAGAACCACCGCTCCCATGCGTTCCTTCGCGTTCAGAAGACCGTCGGCCATGGGCCGACGCGTTTCGACACTAAACATGTTCGCAAACCGTTCGGTCGCGCCACCGAAGATCACAAGTTCGTCGCCGTCACGGAAGTACGGAATCTCGTTCTGACCGAGGATGGTTTCGGTGAACCGGGAAAAGGGCACCGGGATAAAGGCGTTCAGCTGCATGGAGGTCTCGGTGCCCTTGGAGCGCCTGCGGGCCGCGACAATCTTGCTGGTGCCCACATCAACGCCGAGGGGCATGCCGCGCGACGCTTCGTCGCCGACCGCGGCCTCCGACCCTTCCTGCACCTTCCATAAGTGATCTTTTCGCTCGTCCATGGGATTCAATTGACTCCAGGTCCTGCGTGGGCAGGTGCGGTGATTAAAGAGCTTGTCGGGCTCTTGGCGGCTTGACTTTGTTCCTCGAACCAGAGATCGAAGCGACGACCCAGGGAAAGCCGCAATTCATCGGTCGATCGTCCCGACTTCAAGGCGTCTTTCTCCAGTTCCGCTTCCGCTTTGAAGACGCCCGGCCACGGCTCGCCGATCGCCTTCGCGAGGTCGTCATCATAGCCGAAGCCAAACAGCCTGACACTCGCAGGTTCCACATCGTAGGCATTCGGCAGGCCGAAAGTCTTGAAGGGGAAGTTTTTGGCCCAATCGACGTGATGGCCAATTTTCCGGGTTTTCGGATTGACGCTCACGATCCCATGTCCGACGCAAAGCCGCGGATCCAGTCCGTATCGGCGAACGAGGTGTTCCGTGAGCAGCCGGCCAGCCTGCAGTTGGGCCTCGGTAATGGGCAGAGGCCCGTCTGGGGCGAAGCGCGATTCGAACGAAACGCCGAAAAACGCGTGGTTGAGGTTCATGTAAACCTTCCCACCGCTCGCCCACACGGCATTTCCGGCGTGGTTCGCCCGGGAGTCGTCGTTGAGGATCTGATAGACGCGCCCGAAGCGGTCGATGAGGTAATGATAGAACTCATGCCTCTTGATGTAGGCGACGAGGTTCTTCGAATTGAGAAGCAGCGAGGCGTTGTTCTCGGGTTCGAGCGACTGGATGTCGCTCTCGGTGGTGTGAAACACGATACCGACCGGGTCTTGGGCCAGGGCGAGGACTGAGCCCGTGGCCTCGTCGATCGGAGCAAAGCTTCGCCTGGTCCCTTCCACCTTCTGGCTGGTGTCAATCCGAAGACCATTGCTGTAAAGCTCGTGCTCCCGGCCTTTCTCGACCAGCCAGATAGAATTCGGTCGCTGAGTCAGAAGCTCAGCCTCCTTCAGCCCGGGCGCGGGCTTTGGCGCCACGGCTACGGGCACATCGGCGCTGACCCGGGCCTCGGGGACGGGCGCCTTCCGGCCGAGACTCGCGGCCAGGCGGATGGTGCCATAAGACGCTCCGAGAAGCAGGCCGCCGCCGCCAAGGACGATGGCGATCTGAAGGGCGGCGATCTTCCGCCGGGCGGCGCGCCGCACCTTAAAGGCATGGTCTCCCCGGAGAAGAGTAAGACCTCGCCAGCCAAGGTACTTATAGACGACGGGCCGGGCCAGGCTCGGAATCTTGGGGATCTTTGCCTCCAGTTGACGAATCGACTTGCTGGAGTCCCTCAAGAACCTGAGTCTCTCGACCGGATCCTTGATCGCCTTGCTGAAACCGTCGACCGTCCTCGCGAATTCGGACGGGAGTTCGCGGGTATCCTCGCAGACAAGGCCCTTCTCCAAAGCACGTCGTCGCGACTCGGAACTCAGGCTCACGGGATCTGAAAGTATAGGCCCGACCCCGGAGGTGCGCCCAGCGGGTCCGCTCCCCCCCTCCGCGAACGTGTTTCCTCATTAAGATCGGGGGTCGATGCCCGGAAGCGCCTTCCATCCGATCGGGTCCGTGCCCGGCGCTCAGCTCGGAAGCCTCTTCGATGAGGAGGAGTCCATGTGGGCGCGCGACCTTAGCTGGAATTTCGCCCCCACGAGGAAACGCCTCGAAAGCGCCCTTCGGGAAGGAACGCTGAACGGTCTGGTGGCAAGCGATGATCTGGGGGTGTGCGCTTACGCCACTTACGCGCTCGACGGTGACCACGGTGTCGTTGGATCTTTCTTCGCGTCGGTGCGGGCAAGGGCCCGCGGAATCGAGGGATTTCTGGTTCAGCGCATCCTGAATCTTCTGCTCGCCCAAAAGACGCGGGTGATCGACTGCCAGACCCTCTTTTCCTCCGAGCCCGAACTCCGAGAACCCTTTGCGGCCAGGGGGTTCGACTCGGCGACCAGGTTGTACATGGTCATGGACCGAAGCGCCTGGCTTGCGGCCAGGAGGGAAAGGCCCGAAGGTGTGCGCTCGAAGCCAACCCACCGCGCGGATCTTGGCTCGGTGGCTCGGCTTGTCTACGAGGCTCATCTCGAAACCCGGGACCTCGATGCCTCCTCCAGTTTCGATACCCCTGACTCCTGTGAAGGGATCCTTCGGCAGATCCTCCTCGACCACGTCTGCGGACCCTTCGATTCGGCGAGCTCACGCCGAGTCGAAGCGGACGGCCAGGTCCAGGCGGTTTGCCTCCTCACCTGGCCTCTTCCCGGGGTGGCGCATATCAGCGAGGTCGCCACCGCCCCCTCCCGACGGCGTGAGGGCCTGGCGCGACAGTGTCTTATGGAGTCCCTCCACCACGCGTTCGAACGCGGGGGGGCATCATCGGCGACCCTTTCCGTCACCGCGTCCAACCGGCCCGCTCTGGCCCTGTACGAATCCGTGGGCTTTGTTCCACGGATCCGCTACGGGTCTCACGTGCTCCGCGGGGCGCCCCAATGATCAACCTGATGCTTGGGGCGGGACTCACCGTCATCTCGGGGGCGAGCACGCCAGCTTCGCCATCTTCGTGGTCCTGCCCGTATGTTGCGGAGCGGCTGCCGCGAACCCTGACTCTCCTCGGCGACGACACTGTCTCCGCGGTAGAGACCCGGGCCGCCCGGAGGCGCCTGTCGCTTGGAAACGCCGTTCTGACCCGGGCGTCGAGCCTGGCTCTGGCGCGGTCTTTGGGCGCCACCAGACTCGTTGTCATCCGGTGCCTCGACCAGGAGAACGAAACGACGATCTCGGCTCAGTCCTTTGATACCGAACAGCCGCTTTCGGGTGAGGTCATAAAGGTCGCGACACCCCTGCTTGAAATCCCGGCCGCTATCGATCAGATCGCCCGGCGTCTCACCCATGGAACTCGCCCCTTGGGCCCGGACGCGTTCCCGGCGCCTTCGGCCAATGCCTTGTTGAAGGCCGGGGCGGCGCTCACCCGAGAGAGCGCAAGTGAGCGGGCGAACGAATTGAGTCAAGCACTCGACCAGGACCCAACCTCCCTCGACCTTCGACTCTCCGTGGTCGAAGCTCTCATCGCAGCGAGAGACTACGGAGCGGCGATCCTGCGCGCGGGCGTGCCGGGCCCCGACCAGGCCCCGCAACTCGCTCGCGCCTTGCGCTTTCAGCAAGGCGCCGCCCAGCTGGAAGCGGGACGCTACGCCGCTGCGAACGACACGTTTGAAGCGCTGCGGCGCGGAGGGGAAACGGCCGCGGTTCTCAATAATCTCGGGGTCGCGCGGTTCCGGTTGCGCGATCCCGACGCGTCGGACTTTTTCCAGCGCGCGACCGTCCTCGTCGACCACCGGCAGGGGGACATCTCGTTCAACCGGTCGCTGGCCCTGCTTTTTGAAGGCAGGGCTGATCGGGCGCTGCCCTGGCTGGACGCCGCCCTCAAGGCCACTCCGGTCGACGCGCGCACCCGGCTTCTGCGCGTCTGGGCCCTCAGGATCCTGAACCGGGAAACCGAGAGGGCGGAAGAGTGGGATCGCCTTCTGCAAACCACCCCCTCATTTTCCTCGCTCGGGAATCCCGATCTCGCCCGACGGCTGGAGCACATCTTCCTTTTCGAACGAAGTGAGCAGCGCGGCCAGGAAACTTCGCCGGCAATGCCCTTGGTAAGATCTTCGAAATAAGCATGCGCCGCCCCGTCGCCGCCTTCATCCTGCTGGGCCTCACCCTCCTCGGCGCTCCCGCCCAGGCGGTTGACGAGTGGAAGGATCTTTACCTCGACGCCCGCGACAAGGACATCAAGAATGGCCGGTTTGAGGACGCCATCAAGCACCTCAGCCAGGCTCTCGCGCTGAGGCCCGCGTCCAGCCTTGGCGAACGCACCTACTCTGTTTTCTTCTTCGACTACTTCCCAAACTATCAGCTCGGGCGGGCGTATTTGCGTTTGGGCCGGCGCCTCGACGCGATCGCCAGCTTCAAGGCCGAGGAGCGCCAGGGGCTCATTCAGAAGATTGCCGCCGATCATCAGGACCTGAAGAAACTCCTGAAGGAGGCGGAAGACCGGGAGAATCAGGAACTCGTCCGCTCGCTGAGACGCGAGTTCGACCGCCTGATGGCCGAGGCGACCGACCTTGAGAGCAAGGATCGGATCGACGACGCCATCACGAAGGCGGGAGAGGCGGGGGCGCGCGCCTTCAACCTCGACGCCGCCGCTCAGTCACGGGTCCGGGCCATGATTGAAGGACTGCGACAGAAACAGACGGCGAAGGAAACCGAGGCGCGGCTGCTAAGAGAGCGGGAACTCCTGCAGGGCGACCTGGCCGAGGCGCGAAAGCTGCTGAATGCCGGGCAGCACCGCGACGCCCTCGTCAAGTTCGATGCGATCCTGAAGACAGACCCCGCAAACGCCGACGCCCGAGATGGACGACGCGAGGCCCAGGACCGGATCCTCGGCACCACCACCTCGGACAAACGGCTCAAGGATTTCGAGGACGGAAGGCGGCTCTTTGATGCGGGCGCGATAGACGAAGCCATCCCCCTCCTCACGGAGGCGGCCACCGACCCCTCGCTGACCGAGGCCTTCGCGCTGCTGAAGCGGGCGCAGGACCTGAGCGCGCAGCAGAAACGACGGGCGGAAAGCGACCGGCGGATTGGCGAGATCCGCCGGGAAATCCTGCGGCTGCTCGAGCAGAACAACCCCACCGAAGCGAGCACCCGGCTGAATCTGATCCTCGGCCTTCTGCCCGGCGACCCCCTGGCTACGAAACAGCTGGCCGATATCGACGAGCGCAACGCCCGAACAACTCTTGACCTCCTGCTGGGCGATCGCGAGGTGCCCGCCCTCACCTTCGTGGCGCCCAAGCACTCCCTGACCGAGAGCTTCGAGGACACCATTACGGTCTCCGGAGTCGCGACCGACGACCGTGGCCTGGCCCGGATCATCTTCCGGTCTGGATCCTTGGTGCGCGTCGACAATCTCTCGAACGAGGACGAGGGTCGAACCCACAGCTTCGACGAGTCATTGCCCTTGACCCGGGGTCTCAACCGGGTGGTGGTGTCCGCGAGGGACCGACAGGGCCGGGAGTTTGAGGCGGTGTTCGAGGTCGATCGGAAGCCGACGCTCGTCGAGCACGTGTACTTCTATCCCCTGGTGGCCCTGTGCGCGGTGTCGCTGGTGGGCACGGGAGCCGGGGTCTATGCGGCAAGAAGACGCCGAGCCTTGCGAAATCGGTTCAATCCCTACATCGCGGGCGCGCCGGTTTTGTCGAACGAAATGTTCTTTGGACGGAAGAAGCTCCTCAGTCGCGTTCTCAACATGATCCACGCGAACTCGCTGATGATCACGGGCGATCGGCGCATCGGCAAAACCTCGTTCCTGCACCATCTGAAAGTGGCACTGGCGGACGATGACGGAACGGAGTTCAGGTTCTTTCCCGTCTCGGTGGACCTCCAAGGCGTGCCGGAAAACACGTTCTTCCACACCATGATGTCGGAGATCGTGGATGCGCTTTCGTTGGCCCCCGAAACCCTGGTTGAACTGCGTTTCCGGTCGGAGAGCGATGATTACGACGACCGCGACTTCTCGCGCGACCTGCAGCGGGTGATCACCGACCTCAAAGGGCGCACCTCCAAGAAGGTCAAACTCGCCCTCCTCCTCGACGAAGTCGACGAGCTGAACGAGTACTCCGAGCGCGTAAACCAGCGCCTGAGAAGCGTCTTCATGAAGACCTTTTCCGAGAACCTGGTCGCGGTGATGAGCGGGGTCGGCATAAGGCGCATCTGGAAGAGCGAGGGTTCGCCCTGGTACAACTTCTTCGACGAATTCGAGCTCAGCGGGCTCTCCCGCGACGAGGCGGAGGAGCTGATTCGAACCCCCGTCCAGGGAGTTTTCAGGTTCGAGGACGAGGCGGTGGAGAGAATTCTCCATGGCAGCGATCTCAAGCCCTATCTCATTCAGAAGTTCTGCATTCACGCAGTCAATCACATGATCGAAGAGGGGCGCTCGACCATCGCGGTCCGCGATGTGATGGCGGTTGAAGCGCTCGTCCTGTCCGAGGAATCCGTCGGCCCGCGGATGACCGCCGAGGCCGCCGCGTCGGCGAACGCCTGACCGAGCCGGACTCCAGGCAGATCCCCCATGCGTAATCCATTCATAGCCGGCAGTTGGGTCCGCGGCGAAAACTTCTTCGGCCGCGCCAGCCTGCTTCGGGAGATCCTCGAGGGCTCGCGCGATTCGCTCTGGGTCATTGGCGCGCGCCGCATGGGCAAGACCAGCCTCTTGAAGGAGGTGGAAGCCCGCACCCAGGCGAGCAAGGAAACGCCCTACCTGGCCCTCTACTGGGATCTGCAGGGCAGCGCCGACGCGCGCGGCCTCGCCGACGGACTGATCGCAGGCATCGAGGACAACGAACACTTCCGGCGGGCGGCGGATATCGACATCGATG
>JANLWV010000430.1:0-22087 GCA_031364765.1 Vicinamibacteria bacterium | reverse complement strand
AGGAAGCCCCGCACGTCGGGGGCCTGATCCGATCCCGATCCCGAACCCGATCCCGTCCGTTTTCGTCCGTTCCGGAATCGCGTTCGGGTTCGGGGTCGGGTTCGGGGTCGGGTTCGGGGTCGGATTCGGGTTCGGATTCGGGTTCGGGTTTGCGGCGGGTCAGTATTTGTCGTAACCAGTAACCGAATCGGAGATCTTGTACTCGTCGATCACGGTGCGGCGGAAGATGCGACCGTTGCGAATCCAGTGCCAGGTGCGGCTGCGCTGCCTACCATCGTCGCTCGCGTTGATCATCTCGTAGAAGTAGATGTCCGGGAACTCGCGGCGCTGCCACCACAACATGAGGGTTCGCGACGCCGTGTCTTCGCTGATCTCCTTCGCCCAGCCGTCGATCTCTCCGCTGAAAACCATCATCTTCGACCCCGGCGTGTACTTGACCGGAAACTCGCGAACCTCCTTCTTGCCGTCGTCCCAGAAGTAAAGGTTGGTCTGGTGGTAGTCCCACTGGCCCGCCTCGGGCGCAAAACGGCAAAGCAGACGGGACCGATGAGAGTCGATGGTCCGGCCTTCCGTGTCGAGGTGGCGGTAATAACCCTCCCAGACACCCTCGTGTTTGGCCAGGATGGGCATTTCGCTCTTGATGACGGACATCGGATCTCCCTTCAATAACGCGGCGAGGATACTCCGGTGGCGCGGCCGTATTTCGCCAGCAGGGCGCGGACTTTCTCGATGTCTATCGCGTTCACTGTCCGCCCGTTCCCGGTTTGCGTCTCCGCCTTGAAAAGCGAATTGAGTACTGCCTCCTCCGTGGCCTCGAGGGCGGCCTCGAAGAGCGAAGAGACCGCCTCGGAAGGAAGAACCGGGTGCGGTGAAATCGTCCTCGAACCGTGAGCCACTCGAAGGTCAATCGCGGTGGAGAACGCGATCGCGAAGTCGCCGCTGCCGTTCGAATAGGACGAACCGGTGCGAGCGAGGCCAAAGATCGCGCGCGCGGCCAGGCGGGCCAGATCCCGTGGAGCAAGCGGAGCGTCGGTCGCCACCACAATCATGCACGAACCATCAGCTGCGTCCGACCCCGATCCTGTCCCCAACTCCGATCCCGGCCCCGCAAACGCATGCCGCCCCAGCTCCTTCCCCACCGGCACCCCGTCCACCGACAGAACGCCGCCGAAGTTCGATTGGACGAGGACGCCGACCACGTACGTGCGCCCTTCGATGGACGCAAGACGCGACGAAGTACCGATGCCACCCTTGAAACCAAAGGCGATGGTGCCCGTACCCGCGCCCACCCCGCCTTCGGTCACCGGGCCTTCGCGAGCGTCACGGATCGCGGACAGAACGTGCTCCTTCTTCACCGGCTGCGACCGGATATCGTTGAGGCCTCCGTCGTTCGTTTCGCCAACGACAGCATTCACGGAGCGAACCTCGCGGTTTCCCGGCTGAGCCAGGGTCCAGGCCACGACCGCGTCCACCGCCGTGCCGACGGCGAGAGTATTCGAGAGCACGATCGGAGTCTCGATCGTGCCCAGTTCCTGAACCTGGGTCGAACCCGCGAGTTTTCCAAACGCGTTACCGACGAATACCGCGCCTGGAACCTTGTCCTGAAAGAGATTCCCACGGTGCGGAAGAATGGCGGTGACGCCGGTGCGCACACGATCTCCTTCAATCAGGGTGACCTGGCCGACGCGAACTCCCGCGACGTCGGTGATCGAATTCAGTGGCCCGGGCTGGAGGACGCCCGGGGCGATGCCGAGGTCCCGCGCCCGCGGGCGTTCGGCGGCCTGGCCGGTCGCGACGAACGCGGCGATGGCGAGCACCGTCGTCGCGGAGCGCCCCTTACCCGACCACGACACCGCGGCACTCCCCAAATCCGATGCGGGCGAATCCCTCGCGCTGGCACGAGCCGGTGAGGATCACTTCGTCGCCCTCTTCAAGAAACGCGCGCGTCTCTCCGCCCGGCAGCTCGACGGGCTCGCGGCCCCGCATCGTCAACTCCAGAAGACACCCGCGCGAGTCCTTCGTCCTGCCGCTCACGGTTCCGGTGCCGAGGAGATCACCGGGGTTCAGGTTGCAGCCCCCGCTGGTGTGGTGGGCAATCAACTGAGCAGGCGTCCAGTAGAGCGCGGCGGCGTGGGATCGCGACAGGCGGGCGGGCGATGTGCCGTGAGCTCGCATCGCGCGGGTCGTGAGCCACGCCTCCAGGGTCACATCGAAAGCCCCCAGGGCCTGATCCTGGGCGCTCTTGAGATGTGGCAGTGGGGCGGGATCTCCCTCGGGCCGCGCGGCCGCGGCAACCCGAAACGGGGACAGGGCTTCGGCCGTCACCACCCAGGGGCTGATCGAGGTTGCGAAGTTCTTGGAAAGAAATGGACCGAGCGGCTGGTACTCCCATTTTTGGATATCGCGGGCCGACCAGTCGTTGAGCAGGCACAGTCCGAAGACCCTGGAGCCCGCTTCCTGGATCGGAATAGGCGCGCCGATCTCATTGCCCTCGGCGAGGAAGATCCCCATTTCCAGTTCGTAGTCGAGAAGCTTCGTGGGCTCGAAGCAAGGCGTCTGACCGGGCAGGGTCGGGTCGAGTTGGCCGCTCGGCCTTCGCACTTGAGTGCCGCTCACGACGATCGACGATGCGCGCCCGTGATAGCCGACCGGAACCCACTTGTAGTTTGGAAGAAGCGGGTTGTCGGGTCGCATCATCGAGCCCACATTCGTGGCGTGATCGATCGACGCATAAAAGTCGGTGTAATCCGCGATCCGTGCCGGCAACGCCATTCGAATGTCGCTCTGCCTCAGCACCACTTCCTCGGACAACGGCTGGGCGGTCACCTGCGCGCCTTCCGCCCGCAGCAGGTGAGAGAGGCGGTGACGCAGGGCTCGGCGTTCGACGTCGGGGCGCGCCATCAGGCCGTTCAACGCGTCTTCTCCGCAGGCATCGAGAATGCCGGTCGGCATGCCGGTGAGCAGACTTCGATCGAGACAGGCGCCGAGATCGAGGACGGAATCGCCAATCGCCACTCCAATCCGCGTCGCTTTCGCGCCGCTTCGCCGAAAGGCGCCGTACGGCAGGTTCTGGATGGGAAAGTCGGTGGAGGCTCCGTTCGCACTGGCGACCCACGAGCTGAGCCCCGCGGCGTGCGTCTCGTCGATCGGTGTTGTTTTCACCACTCCTCACCCTTTGTGATGCTAGGCCTCCCCGTTCCCCGGTGGGCCAACCCCGGCGGAATCTGACCCGCGGCCCCTTCGCCTCGGGTTAGCGCCAGGAGTAGACCGCGCGGAACGATTCGTCTTTCGTCGTCTTGGCCACGAGTTCGAGGGACCACTGGGATTTCGCATTCCAGGTACCCGATCGCTCCAGAATCACGGCATCGGCCTGGGGGGCGATGTCCGGTCGCGGAGTCGAGCCAGGGCCCCCGCTCTTGGCGCCGTCGAGCGTTTCGTTGGCCGCAATGTTCTCAAGCTTGAAAGGCTTCGTACCAATGTTCAGAATCGAACAGCGCACCGAGTACGGCATTCCCACCTCGATCGACGTGGGGGTGGTGGTACAACGGATCCGGGCCGAGAAATCGGACTTGACCGCGGCGCCGCCGCCCAAGTCAAAACCGGCGGGTCCTTTACTGGCCCCCTTGCCGCCGATCACCGCGGTGGCGCCGACGCTGAACCGACGACCGAGCGAGGCCATCCGTGCATCCACTTCCGTCTTCTTGGAGGCAGCTTCGGCATTCCCCGGCTCAAGCCTCAGCACCTGATCGAGAAGTTGAGAGGCGCGCGGGAGATCCCTGGCTGACGCCGCGGCGCGGGCTTCTTCGAGGAGACGCGGAGCCTGCGACGCGGGTGCTAAAGGTGCCGCGACGAGCGGTGCGACGGTGGATGCAGAAACCGGACGAGCCGCCGCCGCGAGTGTGGGTGTGGCCCGGGGCGTGGGCGTCGCTCGGGGCGTGGGCGTCGCCCGTGGCGTGGGCGTCGCCCGAGGCGACGGTGTTGCGGCCGCACGGGGAGCGGGAGTTGCAGGCGTAGCAGGCAGAGGCGCTGGCGTCAAAGGCTTTGGCTCGACAACGGCCTGCGGGGGCTCCGGCGTGGGCTCGGGTGTCGCCGCTTCAGGTGTGCTCACCGCAACCGGGGTGGGCTCGGGCGTCGGTGGCGGCGGGACGGGTGCTTGATCCGACGTCAGAAAGAAGAAGCCTGCTCCGCCCAGAACGAGAAGCGCCACGAGGCCCCCAACGACCATCGGAGCGCTCGATGTCGTTCGGGCGGGTGGCGGCGGCGGAGGCGGAGTCCTAAGCGCCGCGTCCTGCTCAACCGTGCGCATCTTGGCCTTGGGCGACGAGGCTGGCACGGGACGTTTCGGCGGGGCCGCTTGGGTCACCGGGCGCGCCTGGGGCGGAGACGCGGCGGGAGCGGACGCCGATTCTCGGGCCGCGGGAGGGGTCGGCGAGGGCGTGGTGGGTTCGGCAGGAGGCGTGGGCGCCGACTCCCAGGCACTCGCATACTCAGCCGGCGCCGCAGGCTCGGTTGAGGCAGCGGAAGGCATCTGCCAGGGAGCCGGGGGAACCACCCTGGCCGCCTCTCCGGACGGAGCGCCCAGCGCCTCCAGCGGCGACTCAAACGCAGGATCGAGGTCGCTGAAGTGTTCGAGCTCCGTGGGGCCTGCCTCGACAACTTCGGAAGGGTGAGCTTGAAGCGTCATCGCCTCGGCGACCTGAGGCGTCTCGGCGGCCTGCGACCCGCCGGCCGCCGTGACCGGTTCGGATTCATCCTCCTCGTAGACGAGGTGGGCCTCCTCTCCCGGCTCAGCCGCCGTCTCCATCGTCTCCGGCTCCACCGCCGGCTCGGCCGCGACCGGAGGCGGGAGTTCGTCTTCGACCAGAACCTCCTCCAGCACCTGCGGCGGGGAAACCAGATCCTCCGACGCGATTTCTTCGACGAGGACTTCGGCCGGCGGCTCGATCATGACGGCCGCGGCGCTTGACTCTGCGGGCGCCTTTTCGACGTCACCCAGGGTGAACTGCAACATGACGGACGAAGCACCGCCAGGCTCCCCGATCCACACAAAGTCGCCGGAACGCAGGGGCGCATCGGTAGTCACAAGGTCATCGTTCACGCCCACCGCGCCGTCAACCCGATGGATCACGGCCGTGATGTCGATCACGATCCTCGCGTGGTGGGGCTCGACTCCCGGCGCATCGATCCTGACCGCGCAGTCGGGGGCGGTTCCGATAAGAACATCACGGCCACGGAACTCCAAACGCTGCGCTCCGAGAGGGCCGCCCAGGGATTGAAGTGTCGAGGGTTGCGCCATCGTCGGACGATACCCCAAACGGTGCCCCCCGGGGCGCATCCTTTCTGCTCGCGGTAACGTGCTCGGTGACGGTAATCTACTCGTTCTCGATGCCCCAAAAGACGATCTTCGCCGAGCCACCCCAGCACCTCGTCCCCACCCCGGCCGACGCGCGCTTCGAATTGGTGGCCGATTTCGCACCCCAGGGCGATCAACCGAAGGCCATCTCTGACCTCACCCGGGGACTGATGCGCGCGGAGAAGGACCAGGTTCTTCTGGGCGTCACCGGAAGCGGCAAGACCTTCACCATCGCTTCGGTCCTCGCGAATGTGAATCGCCCGGCGCTGGTCCTCGCCCACAACAAGACGCTCGCGGCCCAACTCTATCAGGAGTTCAAGGGCTTCTTTCCGAGAAACGCCGTCGAGTACTTCGTCTCCTACTACGACTATTACCAGCCGGAAGCCTACGTGCCGCAGTCGGACACCTACATCGACAAGGAGGCCACGATCAACGAAGAGATCGAGAAGATGCGGTTGTCGGCCACCCGCAGCCTCTTCGAACGGCGCGACGTCATCATCGTGGCCTCGGTGTCCTGCATCTATGGCTTGGGCTCACCCGAGGCTTACTACGGCATGCTCCTGTTCCTGCGCCAGGGCGACACCCTCGACCGAGGCGTCCTGCTGCAGAAGCTGGTTGAGGCTCGGTACGACCGGAACGACTTCGAGCCCGCCCGCGGCACGTTCCGCGTGCGCGGCGACGTCATCGAGATCATGCCCGCGTACGACGACTTCGGCGTCCGGGTCGAGCTTTTCGGCGATACCATCGAAACCCTCACCGAGTTCGATCCGCTCACCGGAAAGGCGCATCAGAAGCTGGCGCAGATCGCGATCTATCCGTCGTCGCACTACGTGACCCCAAGGCCGAGGCTCGAACAGGCGATTCGGCAGATTGAGGCCGAACTGGCCGAGCACGCGCCGAAGCTCGACGCCCAGGGCAAGTTCCTCGAAGCCCAGCGCGTGCGTCAGCGCACCGGCTTCGACCTTGAAATGCTGCGCGCCACCGGCCACTGCCACGGGATCGAGAACTACTCTCGTCACCTCTCGGGCCGCGCCGCGGGAGAACCGCCACCCACCCTCATCGACTACTTTCCAAAGGACACGGTTTTCGTGATCGACGAATCGCACCAGAGCGTGCCTCAGGTCCGCGGGATGTTCCATGGGGACCGGCAGCGAAAGACAACCCTCGTCGAGTACGGATTTCGCATGCCGTCGGCCCTCGATAATCGGCCTTTGAACTTCGAAGAGTACGAGGCGCGGATTGGCCAGACGATCTACGTCTCCGCCACTCCAGGCCCCTACGAAATGACTCGCACCAAGGGCGTCTTCATCGAGCAGGTGATCCGCCCCACCGGCCTCATCGACCCGGTGGTCGAGATCCGGCCAGTGAAGGGCCAGGTCGACGACCTTCTTGCAGAGATTCGCGCGCGCGTCGCCAGTCATCAGCGGGTTCTCGTCACCACACTGACCAAGCGGATGGCGGAGGATCTGACCGAGTACTACGCGGAGCTCGGCGTAAAAGTCCGGTATCTCCACTCGGATATCGATGCGCTCGAAAGGGTCGCAATCCTGCGTAATCTGAGGCTCGGCGAATTCGATGTCCTGATCGGAATCAACCTGCTGCGCGAGGGACTCGACCTTCCCGAGGTCTCGCTCGTCGCCATTCTCGACGCGGACAAGGAGGGTTTCCTGCGTTCCGCCGGCTCATTGATCCAGACCGTCGGTCGCGCCGCCCGCCACATCGACGGGAAGGCGATTCTCTACGCCGACCGGATGACCGACTCAATGAAGAGTGCTTTGGGCGAGACCGACCGTCGCCGGTCCCGGCAGCAAGAGCACAACCGCGAGCACAACATCACTCCCGAGACCGTCCGCAAGACTCTGGGCCAGCTTCTGAGCGTCACCGACGAAGCGCTGCGCAAGGCCGAGGCGAGAGAAGCCCTGCGCGGCGAGATCGACACCAAGAGCTATCGCACTCCCGAGCAGATCGAGTGCTCCATCAAGGATCTCGACCGGCTGATGAGAGAAGCCGCGCGCGCCCTTGACTTCGAAGAAGCGGCGAAGTTCCGCGACAAGATCAAGGACCTGCGGGCGCAACTGGCCCGGCGCGGTTAGCCCTGGGCGCTCGTCGTACTTTCGGACTCTTTGAAGAACGTCCGGCGCGGTCAGCTCTGCGCGATGGACGCTTCGGACCTGGGTCGGCGGCGTGAGGGTCGGATGGCCACCGCGGGCTCGTGTCTCCTCACCGCGTCCGTGAAGATGCGGTCGAGCAGGCTCGGCATCGTCTCGCCGGACAACCGAAGGATCCAACTCACCGACGTTTCTCCGTCCGTGGACAGACCGCAGTTGCAGTTCGCCTCGAGGACCAGGAACTCCCCGCTGCGCTCGTCGCGCCGTATGTCCACCCGACCGTAGCTCACGCCGTCGAGGGCGATGTAGGCGTCGCGGGCCAGGGTGACGAGCGTTTCCGCCCATTCTGCGGGCGCGCTCTCGTAATGCGCAATCGGCGCGCGGTCGGGAAGCGGGACTTCGGTCTCGTACTTCTCCCAGTATCGGTCGTAGGAGAGGAGCCGCTCATGCGTGGGCAAGGCGGAGTGGAACACTCGTTCGACGGGCGGATAGACGACGACGCCCCGGGGGGCGGACGGATCCGAGGCGCAAAGAACCGTGAATTCGCGACCGGGAATGAAACGCTCCGCGAAGACGCCCTCGTAGTAGTTCTCCTGGTCGCGCTCCCCGGCGAGAGCGACGCGGGCCTGGGCGATGCAGGAGGCCTCATCCTGAACGACCGACTTGATCGAGATGCCAAAGCTCGCGGCCGACACGTCGGGCTTGATGATCAGCGGGTACCCAAGCAAGGCGCCCGCCCTCGCCCCGTCGAGCTCGGGGTTCTTGACCACAACGAAGGGCGAGGTCGAGACCCCGCGCTCAATGAGGCGCTGCTTCAACAAGGTCTTGGGCGTGGTGAGCTCATAAAACGCGGTGTCGGCCCCCGTGAAAGGAAGGCCGCTTTTCTCGAGTACCCCGACCGTCTTGATACCGGGATAGCCATCGACCTCGATACCGTCGCACAGATTGAACACAACCACGGGCCGCCTCCGGCCCTCTTCCCGGGCGCGCGCGACTTCGCTCGCCGCAGTTTCGGGCGTCACCTCAACCCAGGTGTGAGCGGCGCCGAGCGCCTGCATCCAGCCCGCGACCTCGGCCTTGAATTCGGCGGTGCCGTAGGTAACGCTCTCGGGCCCCGAAGGAGTCATTCGGTACGGCGTGAACACGAAGATTCGGTGGGAACTCCAATCGCTATTCAAGATACTCCTTATAGGTGGCTAGAAGCCGGGGCCACTAGATGCTGTGGCATGTTATGTTTTTTCTGTTCCGGAAACCACGGGGAAGTCAATTGACGCCACCCGCCGGTCGAGTTCGGCAAGTGCACTCTCCCTCGTATCGCCTCGAGTGAGCAGGGCTCCGAGCCAGTCGGGAGCGCCGGTTTCGACACCCGCGACGGCTTCGCCGGCAAAGACCCACGGTCGCGCCATCACAACGTGAGGTGATTCACGAAGATCATCGAGGAAGCCGTCCCGCAAAAGCGTTCCGGTTCGAGGTGATGGCAGCAGAGACTCGGCGACAAAGCAGGCAGGCGCGCGCTCGTGAACGTTGAGCGGCAGGCTCAGCGAAGAGCGGAGCCACTGGGCGACCAGGTCGACGCCCCAAACCGTCCGGTGGACGTCGGTCGTGGAATAACCGCCGAGGCGACCATTCACTTCGATCATGCGCGGCCCCTCTGACGTTCGCTTCACCTCCACGTTGAACGCTCCCCGGCGAAACCCGAGGGCGCGCACACACGCGGCGGCATGATCGATCAACTCGCCTTCGACCGCATCGTCGAGTCCGGCGGGAGCCACCCGACGGACATCGCGAAGACCGCAGGGTTCGAGGTCATCCGTCGCATGCGCATACGCCACCTCACCCCGGTCGAGCAGAAGATCAATGTCGTACTTGGGTCCCTCGATCCACGACTCGAGCGTGAGAGTCGGAACTCCCGACCACATGAGGTCGAACCAATCGCGGTCGCTGCTCAAGCTCTCACGGGCTTTCGCGCGTCCCTGGCTCACCTCGTCAACGATGCCAGAGTAGCGCCGCGCCAGTTCACTCTCATCGCAAACCCGGTAGGTCTGGACCGAGCCGACGCCGGAGACGGGTTTCAAGACGGCGGGGAATCCGACGCGCGCCGCGGCTACAAGATCGTCGGCGCATTCCACCCGGGCGAACCGAGGTCCGGCCAAACCCGCAGCGAAGCAGGCCTGACGGGCGCGATGCTTGTCCCGCGCCCGGTCGGCCGCGTCGACCGCGTGAAACGGAAGGCTCAAGCGATCCGCGATACGCGCGGCGAAGCTGCCGGCGAATTCGTCGATGGTCCCAACGCCGTCGTAGGCGAGACCCGTGTCTCGAATCGCCTCGACCGCCCGCTCCACAAAGCTCGGGAAAGGCGCCAAGTCCACCGCGACATGGCGCTCGATCAGCTCGTCCCGCCCTGCGTAGTGACGTATCCAATGTCCCGGACCGTCGAGAACCACGAGTTGGACCCCGAGGGCGCGCGTTTGCTCGTAGATGTGACGCTTGCTCCTATAGCTGCCGAGGACGACGAGCAGACGCTTTTCCCTAAGGTCGGTCTGGTCATCCGGGTCGGGCTCCTGTGGGCTCACGCAGCCAAGTCTCTGCAATGCGCGGGCCATTAACAAGGCCTTCGCCTCAGGACCATTAGGATCTCTTCATGAAAGACCGATTGCTCAAGGAGCGCTGCCTGCGTCTGAAGCTGATTCTCACCGATGTGGACGGGGTCATGACCGACGGATCCATCTTCGTCCTTCCTGATGGCGAGGAGGCGCGCGTGTTCAACGTTCGCGATGGCTACGGCATTGTCCTCGCCCACGCGGCCGGAATCGAGACGGGCCTCATTACCGGTCGCGCGGCTCTCACCGTCACGCAGCGGGCGAAGGCGCTGGGCATGAGCGTGGTCAAACAGGGCTCCCTGGACAAATCCCGCGCGCTCGATGAGATCCTTGCGGAGAAATCGCTCGCTCCTCACGAGGTGGCCTACATCGGCGACGACTATCCGGACCTTCCGGTGCTCCAGCGGGTGGGGCTCTCCGCGGTGCCTCAGGACGCGCCCCTGGCTCTGAAGGAAGCGGCCTTCATGGTCCTCGACCAGCCTGGCGGTCACGGCGCTCTGCGCGAGTTCATCGAATCCATCCTCCGCGCGCGCGAGGCCCTGGTGCCGACCCTCGCCTCGCTGGGGATCGAGATCAAGGACTAGCGCTGGCGCGCGCGCGGATCTCTTCGGCCAGGCGGTCCGCTTCGGCCAGGGCGTGGCTCCTCTCTCCGCTGGTGTCGATGACCCAGTCGGCCAGAGCCCTCTTCTGCTCGAAGGACAACTGGGATTCGATCTTTCGTTTCGCTTCCGCAACCGTCCCACCGTCGCGGTTCATCAGACGGGCGATCTGGATCTCCGGCGAACATCCCACCACCACGAAAAAATCGAACCGCCCTCTTTGCCCCGTCTCGATGAGCAACGCCGCTTCGGTGACCACCGCGACCACCCCGGCCTCCTCCATGGCCGAGACGCGTCGCGCCTCCTCATCAGAGATGCAGGGATGTACGATCCGATTCAATCGCTCACGGGCAGCCTCATCGGCGAAGACCAAGGCGCCCAGCTTCTTCCGATCGATCTCGCCGTCAGGTCCGAGAATCCCTTCCCCAAACGCGGCCACCACCGGCTCGAAGGCTTCGTGGCGGCGGCGCAGGACCTCATGGCCCACTTTGTCGAGGTCGATGACCGGAATTCCCCGATCCTTGAGACGACGCGCGACCGTGGACTTTCCTGACGCGATGGACCCGGTGAGACCCACGCGGTACAGGGCGCGCGCGGGCTCCATGGTCAGGACCGCGCGAACAGCTTCGCGGCCTTGAGCGTATTCGACATGAGCATGGCGATGGTGAGCGGGCCAACCCCTCCGGGAACCGGGGAAAGAGCAGAGGCGACCTCGGCCACGGACGGCGCGTGCACATCTCCCACCACCGCTCCCTTCTGCGGGTCGAACTTCGCGAGTCGGGCCGGCGGGAGCATGTCGCGGGCCTCGATCTCCGTCGAAATCCGGTAGATCCCCACATCGATCACCAAAGCGCCTGCGCCCACATGTTCTGCGCGGATCAGCGCGGGCTTCCCCGCCGCGGCGATCAGAATATCCGCCCCGCGCGTGACCGAGGCAAGATCCCTGGTTCGCGAATGGGCCATGGTCACGGTGGCGTGGGCGTGAAGGAGAAGCAAGGCCATCGGTTTTCCCACGATGTCGCTGCGGCCCACCACCACCGCACGCATCCCCTTTGGATCGATGCCCTCCCGCCGCAGCATCTCCATAACCCCGGCCGGGGTGCAGGGCGCGAAACGAACGCGGCCTTGCGAAAGAAGACCGACGTTTTCGGGGTGAAGCCCGTCCACATCCTTTTGCGGCGACACCGCGTCGAGCACTCGAGTGGCATCGACCTGCTTCGGCAAAGGAAGTTGAACGAGGATTCCGTGAATGTTCGGGTCTTGGTTGAAGCGCTGGACGACGCCCAGCACATCGTCGGTGGTCGCGGTCCCAGGCAGCCGCTCGGTGACATGGTGCAGACCCAGTTCCTCGCAAGCCCTCGTCTTGCTGGTCACATAAATGCGGGACGCGGGATCCTCCCCGACGAGGAGGGCCCCAAGCCCGGGTCGCCTCCCAAAGACCTCACCGAAAGCCAGCGCCTCCACTCTCACTTCCTCACGAATCTGCCTCGCGATGGCGGCGCCGTCTAGGGTGCGAGCGGTCATGGACTCCTTCGATGTTATCCCGCCGCTTGACGAATGGCGGCGCACAAGCGTCGGGTGGCTTCATCGGGTGACACGGCCTTGATGATCTCGGAAATGACCGCGAGACCACGGGCTCCCGCTCGCACCACATCGGCGGCATTCTCGGCGTTGAGTCCGCCGATCGCAACCACCGGCCGTTTCGTGCGCAAGGCCGCCCATCGCACAAGCTCAAGACCCACCACCGGATCAGGATTCGCCTTCGTCGTGGTTCCGAAGACCGGCCCGACCGCGATGTAGTGGGCCGGCGAAGCGAGGGCCGCCTCGACCTGACGTCGGTTGTGGGTGGACACCCCGATGAGCGCTTTGGGCAACAGGGTCCGAACGTCCGCGGGATCGAGGTCATCCTGGCCGACGTGGACGCCGTCCGCCTCGACGATCCGGGCTATGTCGGGACGGTCGTTGATGAAGAGGAGCACTCCGGTGTCCTTGGTGGCCGAACGCAATTCACGGGCGCCGGTAAGCGCCTGGTCATCCGCGAGACCCTTGAAGCGCCACTGAACCACCGCCGCGCGACCGTCGCCCGCGAGAACCTTCACCCAGTCTGTTAAGGATCGCGCGCCGACCAGGCTCGCGTCGATAATCGCATAGAGAAACGGCTTCTGCGGCAGCACGGGCGCTCGGGTGGCGGTTCGGGGGACGATCAAATAGGCGCGGAGCGTTTCAGGAACCGCTCCATGAAGCCGGTATCCAGCCTGCCGGCAATGAAGTCGGGGTCGTCCATGATCCGTCGCTGCAGCGGAATCGTGGTCTTGATCCCCTCGACCACCATGGCGTCAAGGGCGCGTCGCATGCGGGCCAGGGCCTCGGTTCGATCCTTGCCGAAGGTCATGAGCTTCGCCACCAGGCTGTCGTAGTGCGGAGGGACTTCGCATCCTTCATGGGCGAAGGTGTCGACCCGGACCCCCGGACCGCCCGGCGCCCAGAAGTGTTTGATGAGTCCGGGCGAGGGCGCGAACGTGCGCGGATCCTCAGCGTTGATCCGGCACTCGATCGAATGCCCGGTGAGACTGATGTCGGTCTGACGGAACGACAAGGGTTGCTCGGCGGCCACCAGGATCTGCTCTTTCACCAGGTCGCGGCCGGTTACCAGCTCGGTCACGCCATGCTCGACCTGGATGCGCGTGTTCATCTCCATGAAGTAGTAGTTCCCCGCCGCGTCAAGCAGAAACTCGATGGTGCCGGCGTTCGAGTAGTTGACCGCGGCGGCCGCGTCGGTGGCGGTCTTGCCCATGCGCCGCCGCAGCCTGTCGTTCATCAAGGCGGCGGGCGACGGGGCTTCTTCGATGAGCTTCTGGTGCCTGCGCTGGATCGAGCACTCGCGTTCATGGAGGGAAACCACGTTTCCACGCTGGTCGGCCATGATCTGAATCTCGATGTGCCGGGGCTTTTCGAGGAACTTCTCCAGGTAGAGGTCGGGCACGCCAAACGCCGCCGCCGCCTCGGCCTGGACCGCGCGAAACGCGCCGGAGAGGTCCTTGGCTTCACGCACAATCCGCATACCCCGACCCCCCCCCCCCGCGGAAGCCTTCACGATCACGGGGAAGCCGATATCCCGGGCCACGCCCACGGCCTGCTCCTCGCTCTCGAGGACGTTGGGGGAGCCGGGAACCACGGGAACGCCGGCCTTGAGCATCGCCTTCTTGGCCCGACTCTTATCACCCATGAGCCGGATCGCTTGAGGAGACGGGCCGATGAAGGTGATCCGGCAGGCCTCGCAGACCTCGGCGAAGTAGAAGGACTCGGCAAGAAACCCGTACCCGGGGTGAATGGCGTCGGCGCCCGTGATCTCGGCCGCGCTGATGATCGCGGGAACGCTGAGATAGGAGTCCTTCGATTTGGCGGGACCGATGCAGATCGCCTGATCGGCGAACTTCACGTGCAGCGAGTGGCGATCGGGCTCGGAGTAGACGGCGACGGTTTTCAGGCCGAGCTCCTTGCAGGCCCAGATCACGCGAAGAGCGATCTCTCCGCGGTTCGCGATCAGGACCTTCTTAAACACCTAGGAGCCGCTTCGCCGATAGCGCCACGGAATCACGGTAAAGGACTCCACCAAACGTGCTTTGGGCTCCGCTCAAGCCGTCTTGATTGTAAACAGGGGCTCACCGAACTGCACGGGGTGGCCGTTCTCCGGGTGAATCTTGACGATCTCGCCGGCGACGTCGGACTCGATCTCGTTCATGAGTTTCATGGCCTCGACAATGCACAGGACCTGACCCTTAGAAACGGTCTCGCCGACGTTGACAAAGGGCGGGGCGCTCGGGTCGGAAGAGCGGTAGTAGGTGCCCACGATCGGCGACTTCATTTGATGGTGCGAGGCCGGCGTCTCGGGCGCCGCGAGGGAGGGGACGGGCGCGGGAGCACGGGAGGGGGGGACCGGGCCTTGACTTGCGGCAGCGACACGAGCCACTTCGCCGCGGCGAACGCGGACCTTTTTCCCGGCCTCTTCGAGCTCGACCTCGATGACGTCGGTCCCTTCGATCATGGACAGGACAGACTTCAGTGTTTCAAGTTCCAATGGTCAGCACTCCACCAAACCTTACGCGAACTCCCGCTCAAGCTCGAGTCCCGCCATGCGAAGGTGGAAGCGGGCCCGGCCGGTGATGGAGTCGGGATCGAGAAGGGCGACGAGGTAGTACTCCCCGGTGACTGCGACCAGGAGGGCCGTGGTTTTTTCGGTCCCGATCTGAAGCTCGCGGAGGGCGCCCAGGCTGTTTTCCTTGGCCATGGACACGACCGTGCGTAGCACGGTCGTGTATTCGCTCGCGAGACTCTGCGCGGCCTCATCCGTTTGCACCGACTTCCTGGCCACTTCGATGCCATTGGTGTCGGTAAGGGTGACGAACCGGATTTCGGGAACCCGCGTGACGACCTGTTCGAGGGCAACGTCGAAAACACTCATAACCTTCTGGCTCCTATCGGGTCGAGGGCTCGGTGGCTCTC
Organism: Vicinamibacteria bacterium; assembly: GCA_031364765.1. Classification (GTDB taxonomy): domain Bacteria; phylum Acidobacteriota; class Vicinamibacteria; order Fen-336; family JAGNNV01; genus JAGNNV01. Next base: position 6,924 of record JANLWV010000430.1, on the reverse strand, counting down.
TGCTGGGTCGCTTCACGTTCCACCGCCCTCAACAACACCTTCAGCGAAATGACAGACCGCTCGCGGATTGCGGTCCTGGTCCGCGGAGACCGTGGCGACGGACCGTCCACGCTTTGCCCTGCCGACCGTGCCCGACCTGCTGGAGCGGCGGTTTCGGCCAAGGGGGGCGCAGGCTTGGGCGGGGTCCGCGCGAGTTCGTCTGAGACGGCGGCAAACTTCGATTTCGCTTGTGCGTTCTCCGGCTCTTCCTTCAGGACCTGAGAAAGGACCGCGCTCGCCTCCGCCTTCAATCCCTGTTGGAGGTAGAGGTCGGCGAGCGTGACGCTCGTCAGCGGAAGGGTTTGCGCTCCCACGTCGGGATCGTCCGGAGGCATCTCGACCGAGGGGAGTTCCTGGAGATGGACGCTCGGCGGTTCTGCGACCGGAGACGGGAGTCGCTTGGGCTCATCGAATCCAATGGTGTCGTCGATACTCGGCAGGACGGGCGGAGGGAGGGAGCCGGGGCCAAGGGTTCCCGACGCAAGATCCCGATCGAGGGCTTGGGAGGCTGAGGCAGGCCGAAGGTCAGGGGTTGGAGGCGTCGCAAGCCTCGCCCTCAAATCCCCGATCTTCTCGATCAGCGCCTTGTCGCCGGGCAAGAGACGCAGCGTCCGTTCGAACTGCTGGAGCGCCGGCGCGATTTCACCCAGATCCTCAAGCGTATCCCCAAGGAGACGGCTCGCCAGAATATTGTCAGGCGACGACTTGATGATCTGCTCGAGTTCGGGCCGGGCCTCGCGCGACCGGCCAGAGTCCAGTAGTGCCCGGGCCAGAGTCAGTCGCGCCGAAGGATAGTTGGGATTCTTCTCCAGGCCCTTCTGGGAGACTCCAATCGCCTCGTCGTGCTTCCCCTCCTTCCGCAATTCCTCGGCAAGCTGGGCAAAGAGCCTTGAGCCGGGATCCTTCTCGACCTTCTTCCGAAGCTCTGCGATGCGTGGGTTTTCGTCCATGGGGAGCCGGGTGATTTGAGACCGGGCGCCCAAAAAAGTCGAAGGCCCGGTGCTGTAGGAAGCCTACAACAGCCGGGCCCTTTGCGGGGGGGGTCCTGGCGGGCTTAGGGGACGATCACCACGCGTAGGGTGCAGGCGCTTTGCGCTCCCGCGTTGTCGGTGACGATGTGCGTGACCGTGTACGTCCCGGCCAGGGGATAACCCTTCTGAATGTCGATGTGGCCTTCGCCGCCCGTGGCGGACGTTCCGTCTCCGAAGTACCACTCGTACCGCGTGATGTACCCATCGTCGTCGCTGGCCGTCGAGAAGAACCGCAGAACGGTACCCTCCTTGTTGATCGGGTTGTTCGGGGCAACACTGAAGTTGCAGGTCGGACTTGTGTTGCCCGGCACTTGCGGGAAGCGTCGAGGTTCTGCGGATCGCAACTCGATCCTCAGCGTGGTGTACTGCGCTCCGTTTGCGTCGGTTCCGACCGGTCTCGCTCCTATGACGATGCGCGCGTTCGCGGTGAAGTCGCGCCTCTCTGGTGTCGTGTAGACGACCTGCGCGATGCCGTTGGCGTTGGTAGGGATGGTGGTCGAGCCAAACACCCGGGCCCCGGTCGCGCTGGTGAGCGTTCCGATTTCGGCGGTCCGGCCCGCCTCATCGGAGATGGTGAAGACGATGCCCCTCCCGACCACCGGCTTGCCGTTCTGGTCTCGAACGAACGCCTGGATCACCGAGGTCTGGATGCCGTCCGCCACGACAATGTCGGGGAAGGCGAGCATCTGAAGTGATATGCCCAGTTCGGACGGACCGATCAGGCTTTCGGGGACCTTGATCTCATCGAGGCTGCAGCCCTGGAGGGTCAGGCCACAGGCCACAAGCCCGGCTGCGATTCTTCGTGTCATTGTGCTGCTCCGCATGGAAGTTCTCCTTGCCTTCTAGTTCCTATGAGCCGGACGTGGCCAATTACTGATCCGCGTAGTCGGCGAAGTCGATCTGAAGACTTCCCCTCCCCGAAACGGGCTGGCCCGAGATCGTTCGTCCATGAATCGTGATGTCGGCGAAGATCGTAACCACCAGCGCGCCGCCGAGGCTGGTCCCGGTCACCGAGCCCAAGTTGCGGAGAGGTGGTTCGGCCTTGGCCTGGGCGCGCACCACTTCGAGGACGAGGGGGTCGGTCCCGGACGTCTTTACGTCGTAGGCGGCGGTGACGTTTCCTGAAATGCTGTAAGGAACGTCCTGCCCTTCCACTCCGCGGCCGTCAGAGCGCCGGTACTTGATTTCGTACCGCTCGATGATGACGGCGCTCGGGATCTGGGGCACGGTCACGATGTTGGGGTTTTTGAAGCGGACGGCGATGGCGAGCTCCACGCTGTTCGAGACAATGACGCCCCCGCTCAGTACATCGGATCGGAGGGGCACTCCACCATTGACCGCGGCCACGATGAGGAGGATGGTGGACTGGTTCGAGGTGGTGTAGTTGGCCGCGCAGCCCGAGAGGCTCGCAACCAGCGCGAGGATCCCGGCCGGGCCTATGGTGGATCGAATGGATGAGCGGCTCATGGTGTCTCTTTCCCTTCCTAGCGGACAATCCTGGGCGTGATGAAGATCAGGAGTTCTGTCGTCGAGTTTCGCGTGGTGTTGTTCTTGAACAGAAGCCCGAGGATGGGAATCTGCGACAAGAACGGTGTGTTCTGCTTGGCCAGAGATTCCTGGCCCTGGTAGATGCCGCCAATAACCGTGGTCGCGCCATCCTTGACGAGCACCGAGGTCTGGGCGGATTGGGTGTTGATCGGCGGTACGGCGGCAGCGCCGGTACCAATGATGTTGCCGAAGTCGGGTGACGAATTGTCCACCACCACCTGCATCAGGACCGTGCCCGCGTCAGTGATCGTGGGCGTGACTCTCAGCGAAAGACCGGCGTCTTTGAAGGCCACGGTGACCGTGCCGTTCGAGACCGTCTGGTAAGGAATCTGAACTCCCTGTTTGATCTCGGCCGCCACCTTGTTCTGGGTGGTAATGCGCGGCGTCGAGATGATCCGCGCTTTGCCCGAGTTCTCGGCCGCAGTGAGCGCGGCGTCGAGGTTGAAGCTTCCGAGGATATTACCCATCGAGATTCCGATGCCGGTATTCTGCTGGGTCGCAGGGAGGTTGACCATGTAACCCCTGGGTCCGCTGCCGATGCCGGCGTTGCCAGTAAGGCCACCTTGCGTAGCGTCAATACCACCGGAACTGCCGATGCCCTGGCCGTTGACGATGACGGAGTTCGGGAAGGCGAGATTGGTGGTGTTGCCGTACTGCGGTACCTGCTGATTCAAGAAGCCCCACTGGACGCCCAGCGCTCTTGCGAACGTCCGGCTGCTGACGACGATTCTGGCTTCGATCTCCACCTGCGCACTGGGCCGGTCGAGTTCCTGAATCAGTCTTCGGGCGGCGGCCACGCGATCGGGAAGGTCGGTCACGATGAAGACGTTGCCTGAGCCCAGGGAGATGAACGTGCCTTTGTCGGAGAGAACTGTCTTCTCGACTACCGCCTTCACCTGTTCGGTATCGAGATAGGAAAGGCGGCCCTGCCACGATGTCTGTTCGCCAGAGAGCTCCTTCTCCTTCTTCAGGTTGCGGCGCTCCTGCTCCTCCCTCTGAAGGTCGGCGAGTTTGGCGATGCGGACGACGTTGCCGTCGATCGTGTAGCCCAGACCCTGAGTCTTCAGGATGAGGTCAAGGGCTTGATCCCAGGGAACCTCCTTCACAGAAAGACTGACTTTTCCGCCAATGCCCGGGTTCACGATGATGTTGAGGCCGGAGATCTCGGACATCAGCCGGAAGAGGTCGATGAGATCGCCGTCTTTGAAGTCGAGGCTGATGGGATGGCCCTTGAACTGCGTGGGCTCGCCACCACCCGCGGTCATGCTACCCGACTGGGCGGTCGCCTCCGCGATGGGCTCCGCGTTGACCATCGGCTTCATGACCGGCGCGCCAGCGGTCGACGACGGTGTAGTCATCGACGGTATGGTCATCGCAGGTGCGGCCATCGCAGCGTTTTGGGTCAAGGCTGGAGCCTCAAGGGGGACCGGCTCCTTCTGAACGACCGGGGTTGTGACCGGAGGGGTCGTCACCACCGCCACGGGCGTCGTGGCTTCGGTCTCGACCGGCTTGGCGGGGGCGCCGAGGAGCGCCGGCGTGGCGGGCGCGCCCTCCCCGAAGACGATCGATACCCCGGTGGCGTCTGGAACGAGATGGTACGGGGTGGATCCGTCGACATCGAGGACGAGGCGGGCGACCCGCGGCGGCGCAGCGCTGAACTGGGCGAGCCGAAGCCCCTTGATCGGACTGACGGCCGAAGGCAGGGTTGGGCCGCGTACGGTGACGACGTCCGGGAAGTCGATGACGAGGCGGTTCGGGTTCTTGAGGAAGAAGGTTTCCGGGCGGAGCGTCCCGTTTGCTTCCACGTGATAGCCGACCTGGTTGCCCGCGAGCTTGGTGACCCCCGCAATGCGAGTGCCTCGGGGCGCAGACTCCGCCCCCTTGGCCTTGTCCTTCGCTCCCGGGCCCGTAGCCGCGGATGCAGCTTTCGGGGGAGCGACGTTCCGCGAAGGGGTCGAGTCGAGGTCAACGGAATCCCGCTCGGGTGAGACTTGACTTCCCATCCCCGGGGAAGGACGTGAGACGGTAATAACGACGTCGTTGCCATGCCCCTCGACCGTAAACGGCGCCAGGGCGGCCAGACGAACCTCGACGCGGGCGTTGGTGCGACCGTCGCCCCGGGCCAGACCGGAAACGCGGAGGGACTCGATTTCCCGGGTGGCCACTTCGAGACGAGCAGGCAGCCGTGACGAATCGGCATCCGCGATGTCGATGACCAGGGTGAGCGGGTCGGGGCTGTGGTGCGTGAAACTCGGCTTGGCCGAGCCCGCAATGACGAGGCGTGTCGACGCATCGCCAGTCTCCTGCCGCAGGTCCGCGAGGACGGTGCGGGCGGGGACCGTCGACTGCCGGGCCTGGGCGGGTAGCGCCAGGACCGAGACGGCGAGGCCGATTGTTACCGATATTGCAACCCTCATTTGTTGCTCTCCTCCTGGGCGGAATTCAGAAGTCTCCTGACGTCGCGACTCTTTGCGGGAGACAGCGGATCCGTGATCTCCTGTCGAAATGTCAAACCGCCGGCATCCACTGCTGTGATGACGCCGTCGTGCAAGCGCTGGCCGACGCGAACGAAGTAGCCTTTCTTGTCGGGCCCTTCGAGGACCGCGATCCAGCCGTCGTTGTTCTTGACCACACCCTTGAGACTGGTCTCCTGAAGGAGGAAGCCCTCGATACCTGGCCGACGAATCCTGTTCGCGGCGTCATCGCTGGCCACCGGCTTCGCGAGGCTGATGAAAGGATCGCGACGACCGGTCGGGTTGTAGATGAACCCATTCCGCGGAGCTTCGAGTTCCTGCTCCAGAATCGACTGAATCAACTCTCCACCGGCCGGGCCGGTCGCGGGCGTTGCCGCCGGGGCGGGGGCGGCGGGCTTCTTCGCGGCGGGGTTCGGCTGGGCCGACGAGGCTGCGGCAAGGGCAACGAAACCGAGGGTCCAGATACAAGGTGTCTTCATCGGCATCTCCTACCTTCTCGCCCCGGGAGCCGCCGGTTTAGGCGGAGGCTCGGAGTACACGTAGGTCATCGCCTGATACTGGGCTGACAACGTCGTGGTGAAGGTTTGTTTGGCGGCGGTGGCGGTGCGGAGGTTGCCGATGTTGACGATGCGGGGCAGGCGCCCTACCCGATCGAAGAAGATGGCGAGGTTCGGATAGGTGCCCTCCACCTGTATTTCGATCGGCCACTCCTGGTAGAAATCCTTCTGGACCGTCTGGCCGGGGACAAAGCTCATGATTTTCAGATTCGACTGCGAGGCCAGTGCCTGGAGCCGCTTCATCAGGTCGGGCGTCTCCTTCGCCGGGGGAAGAATGCGGCGGAGCTGGTCGAGCCTCAGGCTCAATTGCTCGACCTCTTTTTCGAGAGCGGGCAGGTTTGCTTTCACCGCGTTCAACTCCGTGATCTGGGCGTTCAGTTCTCGGAGGTTCGCGACCAGGCCGTCCCGTTCGACCTCTTTGCCTTGGTACCAACCGTAGTAGAAGCCGATGGCGGCCATGATCGCGATCACGGCTCCGACCGCGTACTGCTGGTTCTTGGGAAGCTTCGTGTAAACGTTCTCGGCCATATCGTCCCTGAGGCCCCCTTACTTGTTCGCCGCCGGCGGGGCGGCTTTCGTTTGTGCGGCGGACGCGGCCGCGGCATCCTTCATCGCCACTTCCGGGTTCCTGAAGGTGGTGGTGAAGCTGAACTGGACCACGGCCTGCGAACCGACCGCGGCTTCGCGATAGGCGTCGAGGTTGGCCTCGGGAAACCAACACTTCAGTTTGCCGGCGGCGCTGCTGACGTCGCAGCCATCGCCAGCCCTTTGGAGGTTGTTGAGAAAGTCGGCCACGGCGTTGTTGTTGGACGCCTCACCCGTGATCTTCAGGGTCGACCCGGTCTGATCCATTCTGGTCAGCCAAACGAAGTCCGGAAGCGCCTTCGAGATCTCGTCAAGCATGCGAACCGGGCCGCCCTGTTCGGCCTTGAGCCGCTCAATGAGGTTCACCTGGTCCAGGAAGCTCTTCCGCTTCCTCTCGAGTTCCTCTTTCTTGGCCTTTTCGATCTGGAGCTTTGCGACCTCCGCGGTGGCGACAACGATCTTCGCGTTCGTATCTGTGATTTCAGACGAAAGCGCCCAGAAGAAGTAGCCACATCCGAGGAGGGCGATGCCGACGCCAGCGAGAAGGGGTATGTAGGGGCCGACCCCCGAGAGGCCTCCGCCGCCGCCCGCCGCCGCTCCAGCCGCCGCCCCCTTGGGCTTGCTGGAGGCCGCTCGTTCGGATTCGAGGAGGTTGATTCGAATCATCGGTCGCCTACCTTTCGCACCGCA
>JANLWV010000352.1:0-2306 GCA_031364765.1 Vicinamibacteria bacterium | reverse complement strand
CTCACCCTGACGGGCCGCGCTTCCCGGAAAGCGCTACTTCCCTGACCCCGCCGGCGCGGACGCTGCATCCGTCGTGACAGACGCCCGGGGTTTTGAGGCCCGAGAGACGCATCTCCGCGGCCGTGCTCGTGCTCGTGCGTGTGCCCGAAGCGGCGCCCGTCCGCGTTGGACGCATCCCGATGGCTCGTGCCCGTTGGCGTGTCTCGTTGGGGTCGTTTGGGCTTGATCCATCTTGCCCTTCGATGAGGTCGACGTGAACGAGACCGCGTTTGGGCCCACGTGAACGTGGACGACCCGAAGTTCTGGTGCCCACGTGAACGAACCGACGTTTCGGCGTCCAACGTGGACGCGGACCAACCCGACGTTCCGGCGCAAACGCGAACGGGCACCCGCACCCGCACGGCCACGTCCGCCCCGGCTACGCCAGACGCCCGACCCAGGGCACGAATCGACCGACCGCTCGGGCATACGAGAGATACGGCTCTCCGTGAATGCGAATCAAGTACGGTTCCTCGACACGGCGGACCTGGATCTCCACGCCAACGAGGGAGATCATGAACGCCGCCAGGGACAGGATGTTTGGAACCATGCAAAAAAGACCCGCGGCCAGAAGGAGCATTCCGGTGAAGATCGGGTTACGCACCATGGAGAACAGGCCCGCCGTGACCAGTCGGGTCGTCTCACGTTCGGAAACACCGACACGCCACGAGTCGCGCATCTGAAGTTGAGCCACGATCGTGACCCCGAAGCCCAACAGCCCCAACAGAAGGCCTGCGACGCCCGGCCATGGCATCCTCATCACCCGCCACGGCTCGACCAGCCCGGCCAGGTCCGCCACCGGGCCTCCCGCCGCGAGAGCCATTCCCAGAACGAAAAGGGCGCCCCCGAGCCACTCGATCGATCCGATCCTGCCGGAGAGTCCGCGGAAGCCATGGTCTCCCGTCCGGCGATATTGAAGCCACATTCGCCACCCACAGGCAACGGCGAGAAACGCCATGTAGACCGAAAGCGCCAGGCCCGTCATTCGCTCACTCTGCTTACATCCGTCGCCATCATGGCGCGCGCCGCCCTGCCTACGGCAGGAAGCGCGACAGCCAGGGCAGTTTCGAGAGATCCGAATAGATGATGAACACCATCAACGCCATTACCAGGATGAAGCCAAGGTTCAGGAAAACGAGCTTTAGCCTGTCGGACAGATCGCGCCGGATCACCATCTCCACAAGCAGAACGGCGATGTGACCACCATCTAAAGGGGCCATCGGGAACAGGTTCAAAACGCCGACGGAGATCGACAACAAGGCGATCAGGAACAGGATCGAGACCACCCCGGTGCGCGCCGCTTCGCCCGCGGCCTGGGCAATCCCGATGGGTCCTGAGAGAGCCGATTTGGCGTTCACCCGGAACGTCAGGAGCTGTTTCAGGAGGCTCACCATCTGAACGGTTCGATCCCAGGTTTCACGCCCGGCCTCCCGGACCGCGCGGACAAAACCGAACTTCTTGATCACGAACTTTTCGGAGATCCCCACCCGTCCCTGCCGGGGCGCGATGTTGAGGGTGAGGCGTTCCGCGCCCCGCAGGATCTCGAAAGCAATCGGCTGTTCGCCGGCCGCGCGCACTCTGGCGGGGACGTCCGCAAACGACTGCAGAGGAGCGCCGGCGACGCGCAGGAGGCCATCGTCGACCTTGAGCCCGGCCCCTTCGGCGGGCGAGCCCGCCGCCACCTGGCCGATGCGCACCAGGGGGAAGACGCCGATATCACCCATCCGTTCGTCGATTACCCGCGACCGGACGGTTTTTTTGAGCCGTTCCGTCCCTCGCGCCACCTCGATCGCAATGTCACGATTCGGGCGCATGAGAACGCCGATCTGGACCTGCTCCCAGTCAGCCGCGGGCTCGCCGTCGAACTCTGTGATGGTGTCGCCGGGTTCAAGGCCGGCCGCGGCGGCCGGAGAAGAGGGCTCGATGGCGCCGATGGTGGGCGCGTCGTAGCGCACACCCGGCACGCCCACCCCGAGCATGAAGATGATCGTGAAGGTCAGAACGGCCAGGACGACATTCATGGCCGGGCCGGCGAAGTAAACGATCAGCCGCTGCCAGCGAGGCCTCGCCGTGAAGTCGTTGCCATCGCCTTCAGGCGCGGTGTCTTCGAGATCAGCCGAGCCGGTGACTTCACCAGTCTCCGGATTCACCGCGGTGGCCGTGCCCTTGGGGCGGCTGTGGTTCGTGAGCATGATGCGATCGGCGAAGTCGTCGTACATGATGCCGTCGAGTCCACCGATGTGGACCGGGAGTTTCTTGATCGTCGC
>JANLWV010000394.1:0-25469 GCA_031364765.1 Vicinamibacteria bacterium | reverse complement strand
CGCGCAGGTCGATCGTGGTCGACAGACGATTCTCGATCGAGTACTCGGAGTCGGGGTCGCTTTGAGCCATGTTGCGAACGCCCAGATCATCCACGACATTCTCGAAGAGTTTGTCTATGTCGCTGTCCTGCAGGCCCGTCTGCTCGGTAAGCGAGGGCTCGGCCACCGTCTCGAGCGCCGGCGGCGCGGCGGGGGCGGCGCCCGCCAATTCTCCCGCGTCCGCGCCGAGATCCCCGTCAAACTCAGTCTCGGCGCCCGAGGAACCATCGCCTCCGTCGCTGTCCGTCTCAGGTACGGGCCCGGTAGGCTCGTCGTCCGGGATCTCTTCAAGCAGCGGGTTCTCGACCATCTCCTGATTGATCACCTCCGCCAGCTCGAGCGTGGTGAGAGGCAGAAGCTTGATCGCCTGCTGCATGGCCGGCGTCAGTACCAGACGCTGGGAAAGCCTGGGCGAAAGAGACAGGCGCTGCTGGAGAGCCATTTTCAGGCCTTCGCTTCCGGAAGCATCAGGTCGAAGTCGTCGCCGAGGTAGACGCGCCGTACCTCGGGGTCAGTGGCGAGCGCTCTGGGCGTTCCCGCCCGGAACACTTCGCCTTCGCGGATGATGTAGGCCCGGTCGGTGATTCGGAGGGTCTCGCGGACATTGTGGTCGGTGATCAGAATGCCCAGTCCGCGCTTCTTGAGGTAGGCGATGATTCGCTGGATATCGGCCACGGCGATGGGATCGATGCCCGCGAAGGGCTCGTCAAGAAGGATGAAGAGGGGCGACGCCGCGAGCGCCCGACAGATCTCGAGGCGCCGACGCTCGCCGCCCGAAAGCGTATCCGCCCTCTGCAGGGCGAGGCCCGAAATGCCGAGTTCATGGAGCAGTTCGGCGGCCCGCGCCTTCTGCTCCCGGAGCGAGTAGCCGAGGGTCTCCAGAACGGCCAGCACGTTCTCTTCGGTGGTCAGTTTCCGAAAGACGCTGGCCTCCTGAGGCAGATAGCCAATGCCCGCCCGGGCCCGCAGGTACATGGGCAGGCTCGTGATGTCGTCGCGACCCAGAAACACCGACCCCGAGCGAGGCTTCGTCAAACCCACAACCATATAGAAGGTGGTGGTCTTGCCGGCCCCATTCGGACCCAGAAGGCCGACCACTTCGCCGGTGGCGATTTCGATGTCGACATCCTTGACCACCACCCGAGAACCATAGGCCTTGGTCAAGCCCGCCCCGCGGAGGGCAATCTGGGGCGAACTCACGGTTTCTTGATCTTTCTCTGAAGCACGGTTTCGGTACGTCCCTCTTCTCCCACAACTTCCACCTGATCGCCCGAAGTGGAGAAGGTCACCGACTTTCCCTGAACCCTTCGCCCCTGGTCTTCGAGTTTGACCGGGGCTCCCTCCATCACCACGCGGCCGGTCTGCGGGGAGTAGACGAGATGCGTTCCTTCGGCGGTTCGGTCCTTCGCCTTGAGGGTCACGAGCCCGCCCTGGGCTTCGAGGCTCGAAACCTCGAAGGTCTTGGAGGGTCCAAGACCGACCAGGATCTCCGGAGCCTTCGTTTCGAAGTCCTTCTGGCGAACCGAAGCGGAACCCGCGAAAGCGAACCGCCGATCCTGCGGGTTGTAGGTCATTTTCGAGGCTCGGGCCTCAAGGCCTGCCGCCGAAGCGCCGCCGGCCACCAGAATCTCCACATCGGTGTCGGCGGCGATCTTCGGACCCTGGAGCGTTTCCACGGTTTCAATGGTCAGCGCGCGCAATTCGTCTGCGCCCGCCCGGAGCACGACGCGGTCGAGATACTGGGTTGCCTTTCGCGCCGAGTCGTAAACCACCTGTCGGCTGGTGGCGAGAAGGTCGGAGCCCGAAGTGCCGAAGGGCGCCCCGGGAATGCCGCCCTTTTGCGTGTGCCGTACGCCTCCCCAGGCGCGGAAGGACCCGGTTTGCGTGTCGATGTCGATCGTCGATGCGAGGAGCGACACCTTGGCGAGCGAGTCTTCAAAGGCGGCGCCCCCGGAAACCACCATCCGCGCGGTCTTCTCCTTGAACTCGGCCTTGCTTCCGGTGCCCCGCTGCTGCTTCCTTTCGAAGACGACGTTCTCCACGAAAGAGATGTTCTCGGCCTCTCCCGTCTTCGGGTCGAGAGTGGCCACGAAATCTGTGGCCGAAATGGATCTCAAGTCCCCGGCCCGTGAATCCAGGGGGACGAAACGGACGCTGGTGCCGCTGTTGCCCAGATATTCCCTGAGTTTCCCATCCGGACCGAATTTGAAGATGAGGGCGTCGCCGCGGATCTCGCGTCGCTCGGGCAGGTCCGCGGGACCCGGATCCACGATCATGACGGCTTCGGGTCCGGCCGCCACCTCTTCGATCGCCCGGTCCTTGCCAAATGTCATGTCGAGGCGCCGGCCCCTTATGGTCTTGCGTCCGTTGGCCCGGGGAAAGGAGAAGCCCAAAGTGCCGGTGTCGCCCTGAGCCGTTAGCTCAAATCCGTCGCGGAAGACAGCTCGATAGATCGCCCGGTCGTCGCCAAAATAGAGTTGCAGGGCGCCCGACTGCGTGCGGTTCGCTCCCTGTTTGACCGAGACATTCCCTTCGAGAAAAAGAGCGTTCTGCTCCCGAGAGAGACAGGCGGCATCGGCGTCGATGTCGGCCGGAGGGTCGTCCCTGTCCCGAAGACGGATCCTGACGTCTTTGAAAAAAGTGATCGAGTCGCTCCATCCCTCGTAGAGCATGCCCTGGGCTTCCCCGGCCAGATCCTTCCGGTGGAAGGTGACTTTGCGCTCGCTCTGGGCGAGGCCATCGTAGCCGTCGTAGAAGAGTTCGTCCGTCTCCAGAACGAGACCGTCGTCGGTGGTCATCTTGACGTGGCCCTGAAACAGCGCGGACGGGCGAGAGGCCACATGTTGCGCGTGGTCGGCCACGATCTCCACCGTGGCCTGCCGCCCGGAAGACATGAAAGGGATGCGAGCCTTCACGGTATCGAGGAACCGGCGCTCGGTCTCTCGCCCCGAGGAACCCCGCGCTTCAAGGTGAACGCCCTTCTTTCCGGAAGCGCTGAACGATTCAAAAACAAGCGACTCCAGTTTGTCCGCCCGCGGGTCGGTCGGGGCGTACCCCGAGGCCGCAAGTCCGGGAGAACCAGCCGCTCCGGGGCTCGACGAGACGGTTCCAGGAACCTGCCCCGCAGCAGGCGTCGGTCCCGGCCGAGGCCGGCGCAGGGCCTGGAAAACCGACACCGAAACGCCGATGACGACCACCAGAGCAAGCGTTCTTAGGATCCACGTGGGATTGGAGCGGAGCGCGCTCGCCCGTCGTTTTTCCTGGAACGACTCTTGCATTCAGGGCCGTTATAGACCGATCCCTCGGTCCAGGGCAAGTTTTTCCACTGCCTTTAAGGACCCGATCCTGTGGGTTCGAGGGCTAGCGTCACGAAGGTCCGAAACCAGGACCTTCGGTGCTGAGGGCCGTCTCTCTCCTAGGCGTTGACCTTTAGGTTCAACGCCGTTGTGACCCCCGAGGACACGTCGCAACAAACCAACCATCAAGGGAGAGAGAAACCATGCGTATCGAGTTTATCGACAAGGAAAATGGCCCGAAGAACCTTATCGGCGAGGCCGAGATCCTCTTCGAATCCGAAGACGGCCTCCTCGCCGGACTGAAACTTGTCGGCTTCAGTCTGTGGCGAACGGAGAAAGGAGAGCCCAGTGTCACGATGCCCTCGAGGTCCTGGGGGGAACCTGGGGATCGGAAGTTCTTCGATCTCCTCCGGGCTGGCGACGGGGGCGTCGATGCCGTACGCCGACTGAAAGTCGCGCTGTGCGATCAACATCGGCTGCGGGACCGGAACGCGGCCTAGGCAGTCAGCGCGAAACGGAGGTTTGGGGAAAAGGCCCCGAGGGACGCCCTCAAACCTCCGTTTCGGTTTCTTCCAAAAAGCCCCTTCTGCGTGACACAATCTCACCGCGATGACGCCTCTCTCCTTACTGATGCTGGCTGTCTTGATCCAACCCGCCGCCGGTTTCTCAAATCGGTCCGCGGCCTATGGTCTCTTTCTTGAAGCGCTCTCCCTCCGGGAAGCGGGAAGATCCGATGAAGCTCTGAAGGCACTGCAGAAGACGCTGAAGGCCGACCCCAAGGCGGCGGATGCCCATGCCGAGATCGCACGCATTCAGATGGACGAGGGGCGCTTCGATCTCGCCATAGCCGCCATCGACCAGGCGATCAAGCTGTCGCCTGAGAGGGCCGATATCAGGAGTCTGGCCGGCCAGGTTCATCAGTTCTATGGCCAATCGGGCGGAGGCGAGAACGAGCTGCGACTCGCCGCCCGCGAATACGAGGCCGCCTCGACCCTGAACCCGAATGACCCCGCACCCTTGCGCGATCTCACTCGCCTCTACTCGGTGCTGCGCGATGCCAAGGCGGCGCTCGACGCCTGGAAGCGACTTTCCGTGGCGGACCCGAGGAGTGTCGAGGCGTTCGTCCAGGTCGCCTCTTTGTCGCTGGCCACGGGGGACACCACGGGCGCCATTCAGGCCCTCGACACGGCCGCCGCCGCCGACCCGCTAAACGCGCGTGTTCTACAACTCCTCGGCGACATCAAGCAACAGGCCGGCAAGAACGACGAGGCGTTTAAACACTACGAGGCAGCGGCCAATGTCGACGGCAAGGATCTGATCACCCGGCTCAAGATGGGAGAGATACTCATCGAGACGCACCGAGGCGTCGAAGCGCTCGCCCTGGCGGATGAGATGCTCAAGCAGGACGAAAACAACCGCTTCGCCCTTGACCTCAAAGCCCGGGCTTTCAAGGAACTGCGTCGTCTCGACGAGGCCCTCTCGATTGCCACAAGCCTCGCCGCAGGCGACCCTAAAGATCTGAAGGCGGCCTTCCTGGTGGTGATTCTGCTGGAACAAAAAGGGTCCCTGGCCCAGGCCGAGGAGAGACTCGAGAGTCTGGTGCGCCGGAACACCTCCGGAGAGGACGCCCTTAGCATCGCAAACAACAATCGGGTGTTCTGGGCGCACGCGGGCATGGTGCGGCAGCGGCTTGGCCGGTACAAGGAGGCTGCGGAGGCGTTTGGCGAAGCGGCCAATGCCTCAAAGGTGAGGGACAGTTCTCTCGTGACCTATCGAATCGACGCCTTGATCTCCGCGAAAGACTTCGATAGGGCCCTTAAGGAAGCCCGCGCGGCGAGACTGGATCCCGCCTTCAAGGAGGCGACCAACCTTTTGTTCCTCGAGGGCTATGCTCTGCGGGGCACGGGGGACGTGAAAGGCGCCTCGGCGCTCGTGGACGAGCTGCTCGCATCAGGGAAAGACGACCCGAACGACACTCTGGCCGCCGCCGAGTTCTATCAGCGCGGTAAAAACCTGGAACGCGCCCGGGAACTCTTCGCCCAGGTCGCCGAGAAGGACCCCACGAATCTGCGCGCCTTCTTCAGCCTCGGCGCCGTGCTCGAACGCCAGAAGAGGTTCGAAGAAGCGGACAAGGCGTTCCGAAAGGCCCTGGCGATTTCGCCGGATTCGGCCATGACCCTTAACTATCTCGGGTACATGAATGCGGACCGCAACGTGAAAGTTGACGAAGCTCTTTCGCTCATACAAAAAGCTCTGGTGGACGATCCGGACAACGGCTCTTACCTCGACAGCCTGGCCTGGGCTCTTCATAGGCTGGGTCGGAACACCGAAGCCGAAGGCGCCATACGCCGGGCCTTCAAGTCCCAGGAGAAGAATGCGGTCGTCATCGCTCACCTCGGCCTGATCCTGGCTGAACGGGGCGACCACGCCGAGGCCCTTAAGTACCTGCGCCTTTCCCTCGATGGCGACGACGAAGACGGTGAACTGGATCGCGCTCTGGTTTCAGAAAAGATTCAGGCGCTGTCGCGGGCGGCCCAGAAAAAGCCTTGAGGCGGGCGGCGAGCGTCCTCCTCGGGTTGTGGCTGAGCTCGTGCGCCACTCGCGGTCACATAGCGACACCCCTCGAGATGGCCCAACTGCGTCAATCCCGCGGACTCTCCTCCTCCGGCCGGATCACCCTGTCCGGGCCCCAGGGACGATTCTCGGCCCGTGTCGTCTTCGGCGTGGCGAGGCCCGACTCCCTTCGAATCGAAATTCCCGCCGGAACCGGACTCCGTTTTCTTCTGGTCGCAAGGAATGGAACCCTGCGGGCCGACCTCCCGGAAGACGATGCGATGTTCGAAGGCCCGGGCACCAGCGAGGTCATGAACGGCCTTTTCGGAATTGACCTTCGGCCGAATGATCTGGTGGACGCCATTCTGGGTTCGCCTCCGGGATCGCTCCGCGTCGTATGGCGGTTCGACCGAAGGGTGCCCTCCCAGGTGATCATCCACGGATCCAACGCCACCAAGCTCTTGTTGACCCTCGACGACCCCGAGATCGAATCCCCCGCGGACAGGGCTTTTGAGGTCGGCCCGGCCCGCCGCCATTCGTGGACCCTGCGAGAAATGTCCAACCGGCTGGGGCTTGTGCGGTGAAGGTCCGGCGCTTTCGGTCTTTCGCAAAGATCAATCTGGGTCTCGAGGTCGGCAGAACACTTCCAGACGGCTACCACGAACTGAAGACCTTGTTTGCCACGCTCAGTCTTCACGACATCGTCGGGATCATGGAAACCAGGAGCGGAGTCACGGTGCGCTCCGACCATCCAGACGTTCCGAAAGACGAGACGAACCTGGCCCATCGCGCTGCGGTGCTCATGCGGCGAATCTCCGGCCGGAGAACCGGGGTCAGAATCGACGTGCGGAAACGCATCGCGGTCGGGGGAGGGCTCGGAGGAGGAAGCAGCAACGCGGCCACGGTTCTGCGGGCCCTAGACCTCATCTGGGAACTCGGCCTTGGTAGAGGCGGCCTGATCGAAGCCGCAAAAACGCTCGGTGCCGACGTGCCCTACTTTCTCGTTGGCGGCCCGGCACTCGGGCTCGGTCGAGGAGACGACATCCATCCTCTTGACCTCCGCCTGAAGCAGAAAGTGTTGCTGGTGCCAGGGGAAGGCGGGTTGGGAACGCCCGCCGTTTTCCGGCGCTACGCGGCGCGCCCAGGAAACGCAAGCGCCCCGTCGCGGATCGACGCCTTTCTCCGCTCCATCGAGGGCGGCCGCAAGCCCAAGGCTCTTGCCTCCCTTCGCAACGATCTCGAGCCGGCGGCCAAGCACGAGAGTCTGTCTCTCGCCGCCACGGCACGCCGCGTTCGCAGAGTCGGTCGTTCCACCGGCGCCATTCACGCCTCCATGTCGGGAAGCGGATCGTCGTTTTTCCTTCTGTTCGATGAGGTAACCGCGGAGCGAGCGGCGGCAGGGGCGCTGCGCGAACTCGGCCTTCCGAGTGTTCGCTGCTCGTTTGTCTCTAAGCGCGACTACGCCCGCCGGTTCGAAATCAAGGCCTAGGCCCGGCGCCCCGGCCAACCCAGGGGCGGCATTGCGAAGCGTCCGCCGGACTTCTTCGCTAAGCTTCGCCCCTCTCCTCTCGCCACTGGGGCGTCGCCAAGCGGTAAGGCTCGGGACTTTGAATCCCGCATCCGAAGGTTCGAATCCTTCCGCCCCAGCCAAGAGAGAACTCAAGCCCCATACACCTCTGAAGAAGGTCCAAAAAAGGACAGAGTCGCCATGGTTCGACCCCCTCACGACATGAAAATCTTCACTGGGAGCGCCAACCGGTCCCTGAGTGAGTCGGTATCGCGCTATCTCAAGGTACCGCTCGGGAAGGTTCATCTCTCCCGGTTCCTCGATGGCGAAGTCTGGTTCCAGATCGAGGAGAACGTCCGCGGGAAGGATGTCTTCGTGCTGCAGTCGACCTCGACGCCCGTAAATGAGCACCTGATGGAATTGCTCATCATGATCGACGCGTTCAGACGAGCAAGCGCTGCCCGTATTACCGCGGTCATCCCCTACTACGGTTACGCCCGACAGGACCGAAAGGACCGGCCCCGCGTGCCCATCTCGGCGAAGCTGGTGGCGAACCTCATCACCACGGCAGGCTGCAACCGGGTTCTCACCATGGATCTCCACGCTTCCCAGATCCAGGGCTTCTTCGACGTGCCGGTCGACCACCTCTTCGCCGCGCCGGTCATCATCGATCACGTGGCCCAGATGGGTCTTCTTGACCTGTGCGTGGTTTCCCCCGACGCCGGTGGCGTGGAACGCGCCCGCGCCTACGCGAAACGGCTGGACGCGACTCTCGCCATTGTCGACAAGAGGCGGGAGACCGCAAACGTGGCCGAGGTGCACAACGTCATCGGCGACGTTTCAAACAAGACCGTCCTGATCGTAGACGACCTCGTGGACACGGGGGGAACGCTCTGCAAAGTGGCCGAGGCGCTCGACGAAGCAGGGGCCAAGAAGATCTTCGCCTCCGCCTCCCACGCGGTCCTTTCGGGCCACGCTGTCCGCAACATCAATGCCAGCCGGATCTCTCAACTGATCGTCACCGACTCCATCGAAGAGAGGCCGGACCGAAAATCAGATAAGATCGTCGTTCTGCCCATTGGAGAGTTGATGGGCAAGGCCATCCAGAATATTCACGAAGAAGCGTCCGTTACAAGCCTCTTCATTTGATGCCGCCTCGAAACCCCTGAAAGAAGACGGTTTCCGAGGAAGCGTCCACGAGATTTGAAGACCCAGAAGCCATGTCAGACATCGTTGTTTCAGCCGAAGCCCGCGACCTGCGCGGCAAGAATGAAGCCCGCCGCCTCCGCGCCCGGGGCCGGATCCCCGCCATTGTTTACGCTCCCCAGAAGGAGAACGTGAGCATCAGCGTGTCTCCCCGCGAACTCGCCGCGGTCTTCAAGACCGGCGCCGCCGAAAACACGCTGGTCGACCTTGAGTTCGATGGCAAGAAACGCAAAGTCATCCTGAAGGACTACCAGGTTCACCCCGTGCGGCCGGAGTTCCTCCACGCCGACTTCTACGAAGTAGCGCTCGACAAGGTGATTCACGTCAAGGTTCATATCGAACTCCAGGGCGTGCCGGTGGGCGTCAAGACCCACGGTGGCCTCCTCGAGTTCGTCACTCGCGAAATCGTGGTCTCGTGCCTCCCTCTCGACATCCCGAAGAAGTTCGTGGTGGATATCTCGGCCCTTGAGATAAACGGTGAGGTCCGTGTCTCCGCGGTTCCGATGCCGGAAAAGGTCAAGCTGATGACCGACGGCGACCTCCTCGTGGCCCAAGTCGTCATCAAGCACGAAGAGGAAGCGGTCGCGGCTCCTTTGGAGGGCCTCGCGGTGGCCGCCGAACCGGAAGTCGCGAAGAAGGGCAAGGCTCCGACCGAGGCTGAGGCCGCGGCCGCGTCCGCGGCCGCGAAGGCAGCTCCTGGCAAGGCGATGGCACCCGCCCCTGCAGGAAAGGACGTCAAGAAAGACAAGAAATAGGGGCCCATGCGCCTGATCGTTGGCCTCGGCAATCCCGGCGAAAAATACCGGCGAACCCGGCACAACGCCGGGTTCATGGTGATCGACGAGTTGGCTCAGAGGCTGCCCCTCAGCGTCAGGGAACGCATCGACGACGCCTGGGCGGTGAAAACCGAGATCGCCGGCGAGCGCGTGGTGCTTTTGAAGCCACAAAGCTTTATGAACCGTTCCGGTCCGGTCGTCGAGGCGGCCCTTCGATGGTTCAACATCGAGCCCGACAGTCTGGTCGTGGTTTCCGACGACGTGGCCCTGCCGCTTGGATCGTTGAGGATCCGCCCCCGCGGGTCCCACGGGGGCCAAAACGGACTTCGCTCCATCATCGAGTCGATTGGTTCCGAGGAGTTCCCGAGGCTCCGGTTCGGGATCGGTTCCACAGAGCCCGTTCTGGATCTCGCCGGATTCGTACTCTCGGACTTTGCCGACAGCGAGATCCTGCGGGTCCAGGAAATGGTCTCCCGCGGCGCCGACGCCATGTCCGCCCTGGTCGAGAATGGAGTCGAATTGGCGATGAACACGTTCAACGGCGCTTTGGCCCAACCCGAATGAAGCTGTCCCGCGTGGAGGCAGAAACCGGCAAACCTAGGCTAAAATCACCGGCCGCACGAAAATAAACACTCCTTGCTGCGAGTAGCAAACGAAGCCCAGAAGGCTTCGCCGCCACAAAAGCAAAAGCAGCTCTTTCATTTGATCCATAAGGAGATCAGAAACACGTGAGCCAAAGACAGTATGAGATTCTGTTCATAGCCGAACAGAACCTCGGAGAAGCAGAGGTCGATACCTTGACCGCAACCGTCAAGGGCTTCATCGAAAAGGAAAACGGCACGGTCGAGAAGATCGAGAAGTGGGGCAAGAAACGCCTCGCCTATCCGATCGGAAAGAACCGCGAAGGCAGCTACGTCCTGATCCTGGCGAGTAGCCCGGGTAGCGCTATCAGCGAGGTCGAGCGCCGCATGCGCGTGACCGACGGGATCCTGCGGTTTCTGGCCGTTCGGATCGACGCCGAGATGAAAAAGGCCGATCGCAAGAAAACGATCCGTGGTAAGAAAGAGTCGACGCGGCGCGCGAGCGTTCGTGAGAAAGACCGGGCCTTCGAGGGAGGTGCGCAATGAGCGACATGGAAACGCCTGAATTCAGAGGTCGGAGTGGTGAAGGACGCGGCCCGGCCGGCGAAGGCCGTGGTGGCGAACGCGGAGAGCGCGGGGCCAAGGGACCTGGCGGCTCTAAGGGTGGCGGGTTCTTCAGGCGACGGAAGACGTGCAAGCTGTGTTCGGAAAAAGTCGATTACGTCGACTACAAGAACACGAAGCTTCTCCTCGCGTTTATCCCGGAACGCGCCAAGATTCTCCCCAGGCGGATGTTTGGAACCTGCGCACCGTGCCAGCGCAAAGTCCGAACCGCCATTCTGCGGGCTCGTCAGATGGCGCTCATCCCGTACTCGACCGAGTAGCTTCCATAGATCGCGCGGCACTTGAGCGTCCCGGTGTCTGCGCCTGCGCCTTTGTGGCTCGCGGTTCGCGCGGGATCGATGGCCGGAGTCCTGTTTCTCCTGCCCCGACTCTCCGCGAGCGCCCCTTTTCTCGCCCTCCCTCTGAGCCTCGCCGGTCTTTTCTCGGCTCTGCCCCTGATGGCGGTGCGTATTCCGGGGCGCCTCGCTCATGGAGGCCTGGCCCTGGCCATCGCGACCGGGCTCGTTTCTGTGACCGCATCCCCGGAGAGCGCCCTCGGGTTCTTTGTTCTGTTCGGCTTGTGGTCTTTGATCGCCGGCGAAGTTCTGGCGCGTCGAAAGAGCGTGATCGCCGCGGGTGCGGCGGGTTTTTTCGTTCTTGCCCTGGAGGCCCTCCTCGCTGCCTTCTCCGAGGGAACTGCGCGAATCGAGGCCACCCTTCGAACACCCCAGGTTCAGGCCGCCTTCGATCATTGGGCGGCCCAGGTTCCCTTGGAGCCCGAGGAAGCGAAAATCAGCATCGAACGCGCGCGCTCAGGCATCGTGGCTCTCTACCCGTCCCTCTCCGTGGTCTCAGCGGCCACCATTGTGGCCTTGAATGCCATCGCTCTTGGCAGAGTGGGCCGTCTCAGCCAGGTGGCCTCGTTTCCGAAGAACGAGCTTTTGATGCTTCGCTGGCCCCTGGCCCTCGTGGTGGCGTTTGTGGCGTCCGGCGCTCTTCTTCTGGTGCCCGAGCTCACGACCGTCGGCTGGAATGGCCTGGTGGTTACGCTCTTCCTTTTCCTTCTGCAGGGCCTCTCGGTCCTGAGTTTCGGTCTGGCCCGGGTGTTTACCGGCCAATTGATGCGGACCCTTCTGGTGATGGCTTCCCTTCTCGGTCCCTGGGCCGTCCTGCTTTCTCTCCTCGGCCTTTTCGATCAGTGGTTCGATTTCAGGCGCCGATTTGCGAGCCCCGAGACAAAGGCCTCGGCCGAGCCTTGAACTAACCTTCAGTAAATTCTCTTTTTGAGGTAACAAGACAATGGAAGTCATTCTTCGTGAGGACTGGGAATCACTCGGCCGCCGCGGCGATGTCGTCAAGGTGGCCGAAGGGTATGCCCGCAATTTCCTCCTCCCCAAGGGCAAGGCCCTCGCGGTCACGCCCCAGAACAAAGCGCGCATCGAGAAGGAACGCAAGGAAAGCAAGATCAAGCTCGCGAAGGAGAAAGCGGTCTTCGAGGAGCTCGGTAAGAAAATCGACGGGATGCGCTTTGTGGTGCCCCGGCGCGTCGCCGACGGGGACAACCTTTATGGTTCGGTGACCTCAAACGACATCGCCGACCTCCTCAAGGCCAAGGGCTTTGAAGTCGAGAAGCGCAAGGTTTCCCTTGAAGAGCCCATCAAGAAACTGGGCGAGCACACGATCAAAGTTCGTCTCCACCCTGAGGTGGAGACCACGATCCGCCTGCTCGTGACGAAGGAAGCGTAAGGCGCAAGCGGAAGAGGCGAACAGGAACGTCGACCATGGCCACCATGGCGTTTTCGAGCGGAAGCGCGACCCCGGGCGTTTCAGGCGATCGCTCGATGCCCCACAACGCGGATGCGGAGCGCACCGTTTTGGGCGCGGTTCTCGTCGACAACCAGGCGTTCAACTCGGCCGCCGAAATATTGACCAGGGACGACTTCTACCGGGACGCGCATCGCCGGATTTTTGAGGGCATGGCGACGCTCGCAGAGAAGAGCGATCCCATCGACCTTGTCACCCTCAAGAACGAACTCACCCGCACTCAGAGCCTCGAGGCCGCGGGCGGGGTCGCCTACCTCGCGGGTCTTGTCGAAGGCGTCCCCCGCCTTGAAAACGTCCTGCCCTGGAGCCGTATCATCCGCGAGGCGTCGGTCCTGCGGAGCCTGATCCACGCCTCGTCGCGAATCGCCCAGGAGGCCACCGACGCGCAGGACTCCGTGGACGCGATCCTGGACCGCGCGGAACAGGCGATTTTCGCCATCGCCGAGCGGAAGATCCGCGCGGGACTTGTCCCGGTCAAAGACTTCATCAAGACCACGTTCGAGTCGATCGAGAAGCTGTCCCTTTCGAAGGACGCGATAACCGGTGTTCCCACGGGATTCATCGATCTCGATCGTATGACCAGCGGTCTTCAGAAAGGCGAGCTCATCATTCTCGCGGCCCGGCCGGCCATGGGGAAGACGTCCCTCGCTCTCAACATCGCCAAAACCGCCGCACAAGTCACCGCTGACCCGGTGGCGATCTTCTCGCTCGAGATGTCGAAGGAGCAGCTGGTCAAGCGTCTCATCTTTGCCGAGGCCCGTATCGAGTCGAGCCTGGTGAGCCGCGGCCTACTGCGCGATTCCGACTGGGGCAAGCTCACCACCGCGTGGGCCGAACTCCACAAGCTGCCCCTCTTCATTGACGACGCGTCGTTCCTGACCCCGCTTGAACTCCGGGCTAAGTGCCGGAGACTGAAGGCGGAGCATGGCCTCGGCCTCATCGTCGTGGACTACCTCCAGCTCATGGGCTCGGGCGGCCGGGTGGAAAATCGACAGCAGGAAATCTCTGCGATCAGCCGTTCGCTCAAGGGTCTTGCGAAAGAGCTTGAAGTCCCGGTCCTGGCTCTCTCCCAGCTGTCCCGCGCACCCGAGGCTCGAACCGATCGAAGACCTCAACTCTCGGATCTGCGCGAATCGGGCGCCATCGAGCAGGACGCGGACGTGGTCATGTTCATCTACCGCGAATCGGTATACAAGCCGAACGAAGAGAATCGTGGCGCCGCCGAACTCATCATCGCGAAGCAGCGCAACGGTCCGACGGATACGATCCAACTTGTTTTCCTGCGTGAGTTCACCCGTTTCGAGAATCGGGCGCCCGAGGATTACGCGTCCGGGTTCGGCGGCGACGCCTCGTCCTGACCCGAGATCACCAGGGGCATGGGAGCGACCCGGGCGTCTGACCACCCCGCGACGGCGTGGGTCGATCTCGACCGAATCCGCAACAACTACCGGGCCATTCGCACCTACGCAGGCCCACGGGCGGTGATTCCGGTTCTCAAGGCCAACGCCTACGGTCATGGCGCCGTCGAGGTTGCGCGAGCGCTCGAACCCATGGGCGTCGCCATGTTCGCGGTGGCCTATGTCGATGAAGCGATCGGCCTGCGTCGGGCCGGCATCGTCACGCCCATCCTCGTCCTGACCGGATTTGCGCCCCCGCAACTGCCCGACATCATCACGTTCCGCCTCACGCCGGTCGTTTGCGCCTCCGAACAGTTGAGCGCTCTCGAGGCGCTCCCGCCCGATGAGGCTCGGCCCCGCCTCGGGATTCACGTCAAGGTCGACACCGGAATGTCAAGGCTCGGCTTCTCTCTACCGGAGATCGAACCGGTGATTCACCGCCTTGAAGACATGCGGGGCGTTCACATTGAGGGGCTCATGACCCATCTCGCCTCGGCGGACGAAGATCAGGTCACGACGGCGCGACAGCTGGAAACGTTCGAGGAAGTGATCGTCCGCCTTCAGACGCTGGGGATCAGGCCCAGGTGGATTCACGCAGCCAACAGCGCGGGAATGGCGTGCGCCCGCGACACCCACACCGCCGTGCGCCCTGGACTCCTTCTCTATGGTCTTGCTCCCCGGCCGCTCTCGCCCGATATCGCGGTCAGGCCCGCCATGGAGGTTCGCGCACGGGTGGCTCTGGTCAAAACGATTGCGGCGGGCACCCGGGTGAGTTACGGCGGGAAATTCGTGGCCGGCCGCGCAAGCCGGATCGCCACGATCAACGCCGGGTACGCCGACGGCCTTCCGCGCACGGATGGGATGCGGACCCAGGGCGTGCTGAGGAGCGGCCCGCTCGCATTGCCGGTGGCCGGAACGGTGTGCATGGATCTCACCATGCTCGATGCCACCGATGCCCGAGGCCTCGCGGTCGGCGATGAAGTCACGGTGTTTGGCGACGCACCCACCGCTTGGGATCTTGCCGATTGGGCCGGGACCAACGCGTGGCAGATTCTGACCGGGGTTGGGGCGCGTGTGCCCCGTCGCTACACGCTTGCCGGCAAGACCCTGGAATGAGGATCCGCACCTCCCCCTCACCAGAGCCGCGCTATTGTGTTCGCCCTACGATGATCCACTCTCCGGTCGAAAGCCCAGGTCGAAACGGTTTCCGCGGGCATGTCGGCCTCGCGACGGCGATGACCTTGTTGCTCCAGGGCTGCGCTGCTGAGTCGATCGTCAAGGATGGCCGTGCCCGCGCGAGCATCATCGTTCCAAGCGGCGCCCCGGTGGAGGTGATGCGAGCGGCAAAGGAACTGCAGAGCTACATCCAGAGAACGTCGGGCGCCCAGCTTGAGATCCGCGCCTTTGGCGCGCCCGGGAAAGAGCGGGTGGAGATTCGCCTGGCCGTCACTCCACTTGCGATAAACCCGGGCGGCGACCCAAAGACCCAGATCGTGCATGCAGACGGTTACACCATCGAGAGCGGGGGCCGGATGATCACCATCATGGGCGGATCGCCGCGGGGAACGCTCTATGGAGTTTATGACTTCGTCGAGCGCGCTCTGGGAGTCCGGTGGTTCATGCCGACCGCTCTGGGTGAAGACCTTCGGGAGGCGAGGACGATTCCCGTTCCGGAACTCTCCATGGTCAAGAATCCGGCCTTCGCATCGGTAAGCGGCTTCACCTGGGCCGGCAGTCCGGGGGCCGAGGACTGGGAGCAGCGCATGCGGGTCAGAGTCGGCAAGACGACAAGCTTTGGCCACAACTGGTACAACATCCACCCCTTCTCCAAGGAGAGCTTCGAGAAAAACCCAGAGATGTTCGCGTTGGTCTCTGGTAAGCGCGGAACGAGCAGCCAGTTGTGCTCCAGCAATCCGGAGGTCGTCTCAGTGAGCGCAGATGCCGCTCGTCGCTACTTCAAGGCAAACCCCGAGGCTCCGCTCTTCTCCATCAGTCCCAACGACGGCAACGGCTGGTGCGAGTGCGACCGTTGTCGCAGGATCGATGAACTCTACGGCATCACGGATGGATCCCTGGCCGATCGGTTCGTTCACTACGCGAACGAGGTTCTGGCCGATCTTGAGAAGACGAACCCGGGAAAGCAGGTCGGGATCTACGCCTACGCGGAACACACCGCACCCCCGAAAAAGGCGAAGCCGAAGCCCGACTACGTAACTGCGCTGACCCATGTGCCATGGGCCTTCTGTCACGTTCACGCCGTGGACGACTCGTCGTGTCCGGCGAACCGGGTGTTCCTCGATTACCTCAAGGGATGGCTGGCTCTCACCAGACATGTCGGGGTCTACGAGTACTACGGCCACTTTTTCGCGTTCACGCCGTGGCCGATCGTCCATTCGATCCGCCGCGACATACCGCTCTTCAAACAGCTTGGCATCGAACGGTTCATCAGCGAAACCCAGCAGAACTGGTCCAATCAGGGGATCAACTTCTACATCGCTGCAAAACTCGTGGAAGACCCCTCACGCAACGTGGATACCCTTCTGGTCGAGTACTTCTCGCGTTTCTATGGCAAAGCGAGCGTTCCCATGCGCCGATACTTCGACCTCTGGGAAAGTGCTATGCAGAACACGGCCGCGGCCGGCGATCGTGGCTACGCCTGGCTCTCCATGTTCACCCCCGCCCTGGTGGCCGAGGCGGGTGGGCTTCTGTGTGAAGCCGAAGAACTCGCGGCCAAAGACAGCGAGAAAATCCGCAGGCGGATCGCCTTCGCGAGACTGGGCTTTGGCTACACCGAGGCCTACGCAAACATGCTGGATGCGGCCATTCGCAACGACGCCCGCGCTGTTCTGGAATGGTCCGAGGAGGCGCAGAAGCGCGTCAAGGCCACGGAGGGCTCAGCGCCTCAGGCGTTCTTCGTTTCTTTGGCCATCGACCAGACCCGGTATCTCGCGAACAAAATCCTGTCGCGGGGGGTGACGCCGTGGGTGGCGTTGCGGCCGGCTCCGCTCCCCGTCCCGTCTACCACTCCTTGATGATGTTGAAAACGGTGTCGCGCTCCACGGGACGCCTTCCGGCTTCGCGGATAAGGCGACAGAGCTCATCCACGGACAGTGACTGAGACGTTGGCGCGCCGGCGTCGTGCGCGACCTTCTCCTCCGTCACTGTGCCATCCAGATCGTCGGCGCCGAATGAGAGACCAATCTGCGCCACGCGCGGGCCGATCATGATCCAGTAGGACTTGATGTGAGGGATGTTGTCGAGCATCAGGCGCCCGACGGCAATCGCCTTCAGGTCCTCAAAACCCGTGGTTTCCGGCAGTTTCATGGCCGGGGCCTCCCACGGCTGGAACGCGAGCGGAATAAACGTCACGAAACCATTCGTCTCATCCTGCAGTTCACGCAGGCGGATCAGGTGATCGACCCGGTCCTCGACCGTCTCGATGTGACCATAGAGCATGGTGCAGTTGCTGGGAATGTCGAGTTTGTGCGCCTGCCGGGCGACGTCCAGCCATTGCTCGGCGTTCGCCTTGCCCTTGATGATCTTGTTGCGGGTTTCCTTGGCGAAGATCTCGGCGCCGCCACCCGGCATCGAGTCGAGGCCGGCGTCCTTGAGGGTCTGCAGGATCTCAGGAACCGACTTCTTGTAGAGCTTGTGGAAGAAAAAGATCTCGACCGCGGTGAAGGCCTTGATGTGCATGTCGGGCCGGATCTCCTTGATCCCCTTCATCATGTCGATGAAGTACTGAAAAGGCAGATCGGGATGGAGGCCGCCGACGATATGGACTTCGCGGCACGCCTTGGGTTGCTTCGCGACATCGGCAAAAACCTGGTCGAGGGACATGACATAGGCGCGAGACTCGCCGGCTTTCGCGGCGAAGGCGCAGAAGTCGCAGGTCGCGGCACAGACGTTGGTGTGGTTGAGGTGGGTGTTGCAGACGAAGTAGGCGATATCGCCATGTCTCGCTTCGCGCGCATGATTGGCCAGGCGGCCGAGGCCCAGCAGATCGTTGGAGCGGTAGAGCGCGACGCCATCATTGAACGAGAGTCGATGGCCCGAAAGGACCTTCTCGCGGATCGCCTCGAGCGCCGTGTCGCTCATGGGGAAGGTTTCGAGAACCGATGGGACGGCCACGGCTGAGGCGTTCATTGACTTGATTTTATTGGATGAAGGCCGTTTGTGGCGCCCCCGCTCGATCAATGGGCCTATAATTTTCGTCAAGGACGCAAAACCCCCTGAAAAAGTTCTTTTCCCGTTCTTTGATCGCGACGGCCCTGGTGGGTCTGCCCGTCGATCCACCCTTCCTTCCGGGAGGCACGGAGTCGCTCGCCATGGCGGCGGTCACACCGAAGTTCTCGGTTGTACGCGGGGAAATCGGGCGGGGAAGAACCCTCGCGGCCACACTTTCGCCTCTGATCAGCAATCGCGAGATTCATCACCTGGTGGAGACAGCGCGCGCCAACTACGACCTCAAGGACGTGCGGCCCGGCCAGCCATTCCGGCTCTCCCTGAACGAGGACGGGAAGCTCCGCACGTTCTCCTACGCCATCGACGAACTCCGCACCTTGAGGGTCTCGAAGCGGGGGGATGGCCTTTACTCCGATATCTCATCTCGGCGTTATGAGGTCCGGGTCGGGACGGCAGCGGGGGTCATCGAATCCAGCCTGTTCGAAACCATCGACGCGCTCGGCGAACGGGACGAGCTCGCCATGGACCTTTCGGAGATCTTCGCCTGGGACATCGACTTCAACACCGCGATCCAGCGGGGCGACACCTTCCGCGTGGCGGTCGAAAAGTTCTATCTCGACGGCCAGCTCCGACGGTACGGCCGGGTCCTGGCTGCCGAGTTCGTGAACTCGGGCCGCACTTTGCGCGCGGTTCGTTTCGAGGGCGGCCAGGGCAACGCGGCCTACTACGAGCCCTCCGGCGAGCCGCTCAAGAAGGCCTTCCTGAAGTCCCCCCTGCGCTTCACCAGAGTGAGTTCGGGCTTTTCCAAAAGCCGGTTCCACCCGGTCCTGCACACCCGGCGCGCGCACAACGGGACTGACCTTGCCGCGACTTACGGAACTCCTGTGCGAGCCGTCAGCCAAGGAATCGTGGCGACCGCCGGGTTTCAGGGCGGCTACGGAAAGCTGGTCGTGGTACGTCACGCCAACGGCTACACCAGCTACTACGGACATCTCTCGAAGATTCTGGTGCGGGGCGGCGAGCGTGTCACCCAGAGTGATCCAGTGGGTCTGGTGGGCCAAACCGGCCTCGCCACCGGACCCCACCTGCATTACGGCATCAAGAAGAATGGCGCCTGGGCCGATCCCATGAGGATCCGGAGCCCGCCCGCCGAGCCCTTGCGCGCCGAGGACCGCCGGGCGTTTCAGGAAGCGGCCGGCAAATCGCTGGCCCTTCTCCCTCCGCAGCCTCTCACTCAAAGGGCCGCAGACGATGGGCGGCGGTAGTCGGCTCGGGAGGACTCGCGGCCTCGGCCAACGCCGTCTCCTTGGTCTCGTGGCCATCGGCGCGCTGAGTGTTTCGTGGTCACTCAGGGATTCGGTCCATGCCACGGCTCCCATCGTGACCATCAGCCCGACCGGGGCAAGGGTTCAGGTGGTTTCTGCTTCACTCAGTGAAACGATCGACGCTCTGTCCCGCGCCGCTGGCTTCCAGGTGACCTACGAGGGCGCCCGGCCGAGCGCCATGCTCTTCAACGCGGAGATCGACACTCCCAGCGCGGCCCAAACCCTCTTCCGCCTGCTCGACGGGCAGAATCTCAACTACGGCGTGGTGTTCGATCTCTCTGGAAAAAACGTCACTTCGCTCCTGATTCTCGGCGTCGCCCGGAAGACGGGCGGCGCAGCCGAGGCCGCCCCGAGCGCTTTCAGACCTCAGCCCTTCACGCCTCCCAGAACTCCTCGTAACGACCCGCCGCTTTTGGACGACGATCGCGAAGAGCAGGCTCTCCCGCCCGAGCCCACGGCCCCGGAACCGAGTCCTTCCGTCTCGCCCGCGCCGCCTTGGACCCTTCAGGGTCCGGGTCAGGGTTCACAGGCGCCGCCCCTTCTGCGTCCCCCCTTTGCTCCCCGGCCACTCCTCACCAGCCCGTTTGCGCCGAGGCCCACACCGTCACCTTCACCGTGACCGTCGGGGCATCTCGGAGTCGGGAGAGCGGAGAGTTCCTTGAGCGGGAACCTGGTTCGGTGCTCCCGGCGGGCCGCCCACGAGAGGCCGGCCTCCAATGATGAAGGGCACGTTCGGAGAAAAGACCCACTGGTTGTAGTTCTGAGTCCCATTCACGGTGCGAAGGCCGGTTTCGGTGGAGAGACTCGCGACCCCCGCGATCGGTCCCGCTAAGCCCCCCGCATTCCCTCCGAAGACAGGCGTGGGCACCGGTGTCGGGGAGGGGGAAGGGCGGCCGGATCCACCGCCACCGAAGGGGGCAGAAGGCCTTGCGGGACCCGCGTCGCCCGGCCTCATGATCCGCCACTTGCCGTCCGCGCTCAGTGGATCCTTATAGGCCTTGCGTAAATACTTCCCCTGCACGAGCTGATCGAACGAAGCAGGCAGAGCGTTTCCATTCTTGCGCTGGAAACGCGCGACCGCGTTCGAGATCTGCCGCCCGCGAAAAATCAGCTCTTGTTCCTTGTCGTCGCGAACGAGATAGCGCCAGGAGGGCATGGCGAGCAACAAGGCCAACGTCATGATCGCCAGCATGGCGAGGAGCGCAACCATGGAGAAACCCTCTTCGCGCTCCGCGGGTTTCGCGGAAGGACGGATGGGCCTCACTTCTTCTTCTCTGCGAAAGGCGCCGCGTCCGGTTCGTCGCCGTCCTCGAAATCCTTCACAACCTTCCGGATGTAGCCGCGGGTTTCACGATAAGGAGGAATGCCCTTGTGTTTCGCGACGGCACCCGCGCCCGCGTTGTAAGCAGCCAGAGCCTCGGCGACGTGACCCTGGTACTTCTCGAGGAGGAGGCGCAGGAAGCGAGCGCCTCCGTCGATGTTCTCGCCGGGATCGAAGGCATTCTGGACACCCAGTTCCACTGCCGTTTTCGGCATCAGTTGCATCACGCCCTGGGCGCCCTTCGAAGAGACTGCGGCTCGGTTGAGACCGGACTCGGCTCTCGCGACCGCGCGGACCAGGGATCGGGGCAGGGCGTACTTGTGAGCCGCATGGGTGACCATCTGTTCGATAGTTACCGGCTCTCTCAAGAAGGCGCTTTGGGCGGGCTCGGCCGCGGCCACAGGCTGGGGATCGACCTCTTCGTCGGGCTGCACCCGCAGGACATCGAAGGCGCGGACTTCGACGTCACCTCCGGACACCCTGGCCACGCAGGACGCCGCGTGGCACGAAAGCGCCTCGATCTTCAACGTCTTCCCCGTGCGAAGAAAGAGTGTATCCGCGGCCACGTCGCGGGCCGGATACGAGGCCAGCGCCATCAGTCCGATCACGAGAGTCCCTGACTTCCTCATCAGGTCCACGCTACTCGACGACGGAAATCGTGAACTCAGTCGACAACGGGGCCGCCGAAAGCACTTCGGCGCGGATCCGTATCGTGCCGGATGTCGTCCGTTTGGTCTGGACGCGACCAAACACATCGCCGCTGTTATTTGATGCGCCTCCGCTGTCCAGGATCGTGTCGACGGCAGGGTTGTCAACCACAGAGAAGCGGACGGGCACGCCGACGACAGGGTTGCCATTGACGTCGAGGACAGTCACCCTAAAATGCCCGATGGTCCGGCCGTCCGACAGGTCGATTCGAGGGTCGAGCACCTCGGGCAACACTCTCGTGGGCCGTGTCGCCCCGATAATTACCTCGGTGTTCGCGGTGGCCGGGCCGGAAAACACCGTGATTCGTGCGGTTCCCGAACGGGTGTCGGAGATCAAATTCACCCGGGCCACGCCGTCGTTCGTCTTGGCCTGCTCCGGGATCATGCCGAGCGTGGTGAAGAACTGAACTACCGTCCCGTCAGGAACGGGCGTCCCGGCGGGCTCGAGAACCAGGACCGAGACGATCGAGGTATCGCCGTGGGCGGCGATAAAGGGGGGGTTGACGTTGATCGCGACGGTCGAGCCAATGGGCGCGGTAAGGATGGCCTGCCCGCAGGAAATGGCGAAGGTACCGAGGGCCATGGCGAGGGCGACCCACTCCCCACGGGGTCCAGCGATGAGCGAACGCATCATGGCGTCACCGTAACACGAACGACGCCAGCCAGCGGAACCGGGCTCTGCGAAGGTCCAGAGCTCAGGGAAAGACTCTCCACGAAGATCGTCACCTCGCCTGGACCAGTGGCTCGAAAACCGACAACCGCAGCGCTGCCCGTTCCGCCGGCGAGAGGGGACGCTCGTTTGAACTGGGCGAAGGCGCGCGCGCCTTCGAGTTGCCGTTCGGTCAGAACCTGGACGCCGTCGACCGAGAGCAACTGGCCGGGCTCGATTTCCACGAACTCGATCGCGTTTGAATCGGCGCGCACCGCGATCGTCACGTCCTTGATCGATCGGGTGTTGAAAAGGTTCACGGCCACTCGCTGGACCTCGCCGACTCTCATCTGCACCTCGGTGCGGTCCCACGCCGACCTTGACGCGAGCGGGCCGCCGGAAACGGTGGCGGCTGAAATCCCGGGTGGCGCAAGGGCACGGGTCCCATCGTCGGACGCGACCGGGGCGGACGCGACCGGGGCGGACGCGACCGGGGCGGACGCCACCGCGGGGGACGCAACCACGGGGGACGCAACCGTGGGGGGCGCGAGCGCGGGGGCTTCCGCCATCGACGGACTTGTCGGCGCGGGTGCGAGAGCTGTCGAGAGAACCGGCGGCGGACTCTGGACGGGCGGTTCGGCCTCGGGCTGAATCTCTTCAGGGCCGAAGAGCGGGCGCACCCCGGGAATCCTGAGGTTGTTCCGAAGACCAAGATAGAGCGGCTCAACGTCTTCGGGAAGGATGTTGGGCGCTCGGAGAATGTGCGGCGTCAGCGAGATGAGAATCTCGATCTCCTCATCACGCCGGGTCTGACCGCCCAGAATCTTGTTGAGTACCGGAATCGACTCCAGGCCGAGGAGGCCCTTGAGGGAGCGGGCGTCCCGTCCCTGAAGCAGACCACCAATCACCGCAGTCACGCCATCAGAGAGACGAAGTGTGTTCTCCAGTTTGCGGGACAGAAACTGCGGATAGTTGACCTGATTGGCGCCGGTGCCAAAGACCTTGTCCTCGCCAATCAGGGAAAATTCGGCCTTGAACTCCATAGTGATCTCGTCGCTGGCAGTGACCTTGGCTTTGTCGATCTCCAGAATCACGCCCACGGGCTTGTACTGGACGCTGGTGCTGCCTCCCAGGCCAAAGCCCCCTACCTGTCCGGGCTGGGTGGCGCCTGAGAATCCGGCATAAAACTGGGGGATCGGAACCTCCGTACCCACGCTGAAGATCGCTTTCTTCCCTTCAAAGGCACGAACCTTGGGCGAAGAGAGGATCTTCACAATCGACTCATCGTGGAGAAACCTTGAGAACAGAGCCGACGGAATCTGGACCACCCAGTCGGAGGCATTGAGTGACGACAGGAGATGGGCCCTGAGGCTGGTCAAGCCACCCGCGACTTCGCCCGCCACTCCCGTCGGTTGCAGTTCCACTCCCGCCTGATAGTTCGACAACTGGAGGCCGTACTCTTTGGCCTTGGTTCGGTTGATCTCAAGGATCTCGACCTCCACCAGGATCTCTCCCTTGGGCTTGTCGTTCGAACGGATGAAGCGGTCGGCCAGCGCCATCTCGTCGAGGGTCGCAATGACGGTGATGGCGTTGGTGGCGTCGTTCTTGGCCACCTTGGCCCCGGTGCCAAGAATGGTACGCAGGACGGGTTCGACGTCCTTCACTTCAATGTTCTCGAGATAGAACGTCCGCATCACCTGGTCATCCCAACGCTGGCGGGTCTGCACGTTGGTGTCGTCGATGATCAGTATCGTGTTTCGATCGAGCACCCGATAGGCTTTCTTGTTGATCAGGCCGATTTGGTCGAGGGCTTCTTGAAAGGTGACGCCGGTCAGGTTGGACGTGATGGTCCGATCCTTGTTCTGCATGTCAGGGTCAAAGACCACGTTGACGCCGGCCAGCGCGCCCAGCGTCTGATACACCTTTTCGAGCGACGCTGTCATGCTGAGCTTGATGGGCACGGGGGAGCGAGGCGAAAGGAGCGGAACGGGCAGGGTCACGTCGGACGGCCGGCGCTGGCTCAGCTCCCTGGCCTGGCGCTTGTCGGCGAGAAGCTTCTCCATTCTGACTTTCAGGAGAGCCATGTCGTCCCTGGCGGCCTTGTTGGACGGGTCATAGCCGGCCGCGATCCCGTATTCCTCCATCGCCTTCTCGAGATTTCCTGATTGCAGCTGTCGCCGCGCCTTGCCGGTGTGAACCCGACTCGCCTGGATTCTGGCGTTCTCAAGGGCGATCTTGTACTTGATGTTCTTGGGCGCGGCGCTCAAGGCCTTGGTGAAGCGGGCCACCGCCAGGTCCCAGTCGCCGCGCTGGGAGTGCTTCTGCCCGCCGCGATAGGCCATGGTCCCGGCGCAACCGAGGGAGAAGGCCGCGAGAGCCAGGAGTGCGACGAGGGGCGATGCACCGCGACGCGGGCTTGGTTGGCAGTTCAATCTGATCCTTGACTTTTTGGATTAGTTAGTCTTGAGCGGCAGGCGGCGCGTCCGGCCCGATCCGAGCTCCTCGATTTCCGCGGACTCTGTTCCGATCCGGATGACGCGAAACGCGTTGCCCAGCACCTGACCCGGCTGGCCGACAAGCAGTATCTCTCCATCTTTGACGAAGGAGCCAATCTTCAGGCCCGCCCCATTATCGACGATCCCGATGAGCGAAACATTCAAGGTCGGCCAGGGTGTGGCAGTTGGCTCCCCTTCCGGAGTCGGAAACGGCGAGGGTGCGGGAAGGGGTGGAAGCCTGATAACCGGGGTAGGCACGGGAGCGAGATCGGCGCCTGAATCGCGCCCGAACTTGAAAACGTCGCGCGTGGGCGACGAGGCCTTTGCATCGGCGCGGCCCAGCCGGTCTAATCCGATCGCGGGAACCTCGGAACCCGCTTCCAGGCGAAGCGCCGACATCGTCACCGCGTCGGGCGCCGGCCAGAAGGCGTTCCAGCCGAGGACCGCGGCCACCAGAACAAGCAGAGCCACGCCCAGCTCTTTGGAACCCATCACCATTCGCTGTAGACCACGCCATTCATTCCCACCTGGCTCGAGGAACTCTTGACGTCGTACACACCGGTCAGCGCTTCGCTGCTGTTGGAGTCGGTTTCAGGTGGAATCTCGACCCAGGGCTCGGGCGACATCGGGTCGGGTGGGATCTTTCGAAGGTAACCCTCGGTCACCAGAGACCCCAGCGTTTCCGGATACCGGCCCTTGTCGGATTGGTACTGGTCGATCAGGTCACGCAGCCGGTAAAGATTCTCTCGGAGCACCGCCTCCTTGGCCTGAAGGACCGAGTTGCGGTAGTTGGGAAGGGCGATCGACACCAGAACGCCCATGATCGTAACGACCACGATCAATTCGAGCAGAGTAAAGCCGGACGATCGACCGCGTTCTTGTCGTGAATCGCAAGACCCAGGATTGAATCCAACCATCACCAGTCCTTTAGCTTCGTGCCATCAAGCGCTGTTCCCTCCGAGAGGGAATACACATCGTAAACGTTGTCGCCGCACCACGAGGAGG
>JANLWV010000369.1:0-1546 GCA_031364765.1 Vicinamibacteria bacterium | reverse complement strand
GGGATCTCGGGGTAGAGATCCTCTCCCCCGAAAGTCATCTGCGGGCGGGCGATTGCGGATTCGAGAGCGCCCCGATCCCGCAGTCCCTTGAGCCCCCCGAATCGCTCGATCTGAGACCGGTGGATGGAGAGGACCTGATCGATGCCGAGATACGCCGTCACTTGGCAAGCTCGGCGAAGGCTGCTTCGTACTTCTTCATGATCGCCTCCGAGAGCTTTTCAAAGCGCTTCGTGGCCTTCCCGTCCTCGAAGAGTCTGACTCCGGGACGGATGGTGACGGCGCGGGTCTGCGGGTGAATCGTCACATCGACCGACATGCCTTTCTTGAGCTTGAACTCCTTGACGATTTCCGCGGGAAGCGTGACGGCAAGGGAACCACCGGCCTGAACAAGTTGTCTTTCCATAGCGTGTGCATTTTATACATACACGCGGGTTCTCCCTCTACCCGCCCGCCCGCACGCCGCTCGAAGCGCCACGTGGGCGCGTCCACGCCGTTCGTCGGACGGGCTTCGGCGATGGAGACGCCGAACGCACTTCCGAGGGCCTCCCCCTTCATCACCGCGCCCGGCGCGCCGTCGTCGACGATCCGGCCCCCATCCATCACCACCATCCGGCTTGCCCAGTGCGCCGCCGCCACGAGGTCGTGGACGACCGCAATGATGGCGACACCGCGCGCCGCGATGGTGGTGAGGAGAGCAAATAGATCCAGGCCGTGGCCGATGTCGAGGTGTGCCGAGGGCTCGTCGAGAAGAAGGAGCTTCGGATTCTGAGCCAGAGCCCGGGCGATCAGAGCCCGCTGACGCTCGCCCGCGGAGAGCGAGCCGAGGCTTCGGTCGGCGAGGTCTTGAAGGCGGGTTTCCGCTATGGCCTCCAAGAGGCGCTCGGAGCCCCAACCGCGCCCGGCAGGCTCACTGATTCGGGCCCCGGAGAGTGCTTCGGCACGCCGATCCAGCTCGCCCCGCAGGCTGCGCCGTTCCGCGGGCAGTCCCGCGCTGTTGCCGCGGCACGAAGCCACGAAGCTATCGATGTGGCCTCGCGCTCTGCCCCTCGAACCGCCGGCGCCTTAGCACCGCGAACAGGGTGAAGCTCACCATCAGCGCGGGCAGCGTGGCGCCTGTCGCCTGGAATTGCCAGTAGACGAAGGCGCCCGCGGCCCAGGCAACGAGGCCGGGCCAGCCGGGTCTGGCGAATCGGCCGTTCACCTCGTACAACTCACGCGGCTCGATCTGCTTTGGAAACGGGAAGAACTGCGCGAGGGCCACGCCTCCCAGAGGAACGAGGATCAAACCCAGCGCCCCCATGAAACCGGAGTAGCCGTCGATCCACTCCCGCGACAGCACCGAGAGCGCCGCTCCGATGAGGCCGGTGACGAGCACGGCCGGCCCATCCTTGATCTTTGGGAGAAGGCTGCGCAGGGCGAGGGCCGAGAGGTAAATGTTGACGAAGTTCGTGGTGATGGTGGCGACGGCCAGGAGTACCGCGCCGAGCGGAGGGGACCAAAGAGCCGCGAGCATGGCGCCCGGATCGGTGCTTCCCGAGATGGCGCA
>JANLWV010000357.1:0-2284 GCA_031364765.1 Vicinamibacteria bacterium | reverse complement strand
TCGAGGCTTGCGCGGCTTCGGCGGCGCCCTCAAAAAATCCCGCGGCGGCGGTCGCTCCCGCCAGACCTCGCAGGAAGCCGCGGCGGGGGAAGCCCGAGGTCTCCGGTGGGCCGAAGTTCTGCGGAGAGAAAGAGAGCAGCGGATGGATCATGATTTCCATTTCCTCCAAGGGCGTCCAATAGCCGGGTCTTCCGGCTAGCCCTAACCACTCGAACGGGAACCGAACGATCCAATGACGGTACTCGCCTGGCCACCCGCCGTCAAGAGAATTTTTTACAGAGAATTTTTGATTTTGTAGCGAGCACATTCCTCTGTGTGCAGGCCGGCGTTTCCCTGTCCCACCGCCACCGGCGAGTAAGTGTACTATCTGCCCTGACCACGGCCAGGGATCGACCGGAATCATCGATTCCGGAGGCGATCGAGACACAGAGGATTCGCGGGAGCACACATATGTCACAGTCACAGAACGATGGACTGAATCGAAGAGTATTTCTCAGGAACGCCGGCATGACCGCGTTTGCGGGGGCCGTGCCCCTGGGCGCCTCGCTCGTCTCCGTCTCGGCGGCGTCCGGCGGGGTCGTCGATCAACCCAACGGCAAGTTCGACTTCGACACGATCTACAACCGGTTCGGCACCAACTCGGTCAAGTACGACCAGCAGATTCGAACCTACGGCAAGGACGGCATCCAGGTGGGCATGGGCATCGCCGACATGGACTTCCGCGTCGCGCCATCCATCACCGCAGCCCTTCAGGAGCGCCTCAAGCACGAAAACTGGGGCTACCTCGATACTGTCGCCTATTACAAGGAAGTGGGAGCGGCCGTCATCGCGTGGAACAAGAAGCGCTACGGCCTGACCATCGATCCAGACACCCTCGCCTTCACCACGGGCGTCCACCCCGGTGTCATCGCTGCGCTGGTCACCTTATCGCCTCCGGGCAGCAAAGTGCTCCTCATCACGCCCACCTACAACGGCTTCTACGGGGACCTCACCGCCAGCCGCACGATCGCCGAAGAGAGCCTGATGAAGCTGGTCGATGGCCGGTACTCCATCGACTTCGACGACTTCGAGAGCCGGATCACGCCCGATGTGCGCAGCTTCATCCTGTGCAATCCGCAGAATCCGACGGGCAACTGCTGGAGCCCTGAGGATCTCACCCGGCTGGGCGAGATCTGCCTGAAGCACAACGTGGTCGTGCTGGCCGACGAGATCCACTGCGACTTCGTTGCCAAGGGCGCCAAGTACACCCCGTTTGCCAGCCTGCCCAACAAGGCTATCGTCGATAACAGCCTCACCTTCAAGGCAGCGAGCAAGTCGTTCGGACTGGCGGCGCAGAAGTTCGCCTGGTTCTTCTCGACCAACAAGATCATGCTCGAGCGCGTCAGGGAGAACCTCCGGTCCGACATCAGCACCCTTGGGGCGGTGGCCAACCTGGGCGCGCTCACTGGCGGCGAAGAGTGGTTCAACCAGTGCAACGAGTACATCGACGGCAATCAGGCGTTGGCCGTCGACTACATCGCGAAGAACATTCCTTTGATCAAGGCGGTCAAGCCGCAGAGCACCTACCTGCTCTGGCTCGACTGCACGGCGGTGGCGAACAAGATCGACACGAAGAGACTGGCTGCCGAGGCCAATAAGGCCAGAATGGCGGGCGTCGCCGAGATCAAGCCCGAGAAAACTCTCGAGGACTTCTTTGTAAAGAATGCCAAGGTGGTCATGAACCCCGGCAACACTTACGGCAAAGGTGGCGAGAACCACCTGCGCATGAACCTCGCCACGTCGCGCAAACTCTTGCAGCTGGCGCTCGACAACATCGCCAACGCCTTGAGAAATCCCAGCGCCACGGCGATGTGAAAGCCGTGCCGACCAATGTCGTTTGCGGCGCCGCTGAGCCGAAGGATCCTCATCCTTGGTTGATTCCCAAGTCGCCGACCGGTCGATAGGGCTGCAACCGCGCTACGCTTTGCAGATTCCCTAGACGGGCGGGAAAAGCTTCTGGCGCCCAGACTCCTGGCGCCGGCCGACGGACCGAATCGCAGAGTTCACTTCTTCACGTACCGCTTCAAGTCCTTCGGG
This sequence comes from Vicinamibacteria bacterium, assembly GCA_031364765.1. GTDB lineage: Bacteria > Acidobacteriota > Vicinamibacteria > Fen-336 > JAGNNV01 > JAGNNV01. The sequence continues at coordinate 208 of JANLWV010000357.1, read as the reverse complement.
CCGACTTCGGCGCCGTACACGTTCCCTTTCGAGTCCACCGCGACACCTTCGGCCGCGCTCGACCCACCGGCCGGCGCCGGATCCGGAATGAAGTACTTCACGGCGCCGTCTTTGGCGCTTCCGATGCGGATGCCGCGCTTGACCCCCGGGTTGTTTCCGTAGCCTTCCTTGTCGGTGGACTCCGAGTCGGCCACGTAGAGCGTGTCGC
>JANLWV010000353.1:0-17254 GCA_031364765.1 Vicinamibacteria bacterium | reverse complement strand
GCCGAAGGCGCCTCCGGAGGCTGACGCGTAAGCGGCCTCAGCCGAACTAACCGAGCGGATGTCTCCGATTGTGCCCGCTTCGTTCGCGGAGACGCGCGCGCGGAGCAGTGACGGAATGGCGATGGCGGCGATGATGCCGATGATCGCGACGACGATCAGCAGCTCAATGAGCGTAAAGCCTTTTTGATTCTTTTTCATTTGTGTTGTTTGTGTTCTTTCTTTAGTTGACGAGTTGTTGTGGGTCAGATGTCCAACCCGGAAAGCTGAAGAGGAGCTTAAAGTGTGCCGCTATAGTATGGTGACAAATTATTGATTCTATAGACCATGTAAGGACTCGCCAAAGACAAGTTTTGTTTTGACTCGGACAAATCTTGTACGCCCTGGAGTCACGCTGGCCGCCGCTTGGAGAGCAGGTATTTTAGAGCCCGCCCCGAGACGCCAAGCAGCTTGACCGCCTCCGGCCTGCGGTCGCCCGAGATTTCCATGGCCCGTGTGACCAGATGGAGCTCCGCTTCGCTGCTGGACGCAATGCCGCCAAAGACCCCGCCTCCGAACCGGGAAAGGGCGGGAAACGGTTACAGGCTGGGCACCATCCACGGGAACACGTACGCCTGCAGCAGCACCAGCACGCCGACCAGGCCGGCGAGGGTGAGACTGTGGAAGAAGACGTAACGCAAAATATCGCCCGGTGCGGCCGCATCGCCGGTCGCGACGCTCGCGACCACGATGCTCTGCGCGTCGATCATCTTTCCCATCACGCCGCCCGAGGCGTTGGCGGCCGCGCAGAGCAGCGGAGAGACGCCGATCTGCTGTGCCGAAACCGTCTGCAGGTTTCCAAATAGAACGTTCGAAGAGGTGTCGCTGCCGGTAAGGGCGACGCCCAGCCAGCCGAGCAACGGAGAGAAGAATGGGAACAACACGCCGGTGCTCGCAAAGGCGAGGCCCATGCTGGTGTCGGAGCCCGAATAGCGTGTCGTGTAGCCGAGCGCCAGCATCGCGGCGATCGTGAGCAGTGAAGTACGGACCCGCAGCAACGTCTGACCGTAAAGTCCAAGCAGAGTTCTTGGCGAGAGGCGCAGGACGAGACCGGAGACGATCCCCGCGAGCAGAAGGCTGGTGCCGGTGGCGGAGAGCCAGTTGAGATTGAACACCGCGGCTTCCGGCGCGGGTTTCGTGACCACCGGCGGGACACGCAGCACCGCCTTGTCGAGATAAGGCACGGCCACGCTCACGATCGAAACACCGTCCAGCGCGCGCTTCATCTGGGGCAGACCCCAAACGAAGACGAAGGCCGTGAGCAGGATCCACGGCGTCCAGGCCCGAAGGGCTTCGCGCCGGGTCGGCGGCGCGGCGGCGCTCGACGCGTCCGCGCTCCCGTGCTCGTGGTCGAACCGCCACACCACGCGCGGCTGCCAGAACCGCAGGAGGACCAGCAGCGCCGCCATCGAGACGATCGAGGCGGCGATGTCGACCACCCACGGGCCGTGGTAGTTGCTCACGAGAAACTGCGTGATGGCGAAGCTCACGCCGGCGGTCAGACACGCGGGCCACACCTCGCGCATGCCCTTGAAACCCGCCATCACGGCGACCAGCCAGAACGGGACGATGACCGAGAAGAACGGAAGCTGCCGGCCCACCATCGCGGAGAGCGCCTCGAGCGGCAAGTGCGTCACGGCACTGAGTGTGACGATCGGCGTGCCGAGAGCGCCGAACGCCACCGGCGCGGTGTTGCCGATGAGGGCCAGGCCCGCCGCCTCGAGAGGACGGAAGCCGAGGCCGATCAGCATCGCTCCGGAGATCGCGACCGGCGTCCCAAAACCCGCGGCGCCTTCGATGAACGCCCCGAAACAGAATGCGATCAGGAGGGCCTGGATGCGGCGGTCGTCACCGAGCCCGGCGATCGTCCGTTTCACGATCTCGAACTGCCCCGTCTCCACCGTGACGTCGTAGACGAAGATCGCGTTGAGGACGATCCAGCCGATTGGGAAGAGACCAAAGGCGGCGCCGTAGCCGGCCGCGGCGGTGGCCAGCGGCAGCGGCATGCGGAAGACGATCACCGCGACGAGCCATGCCGCCACAAGCCCCGCGAAGGCGGCCACCTGGGCTCGGGCATGAAAAAAGGCCAGGAGGCTCAGGAGCACCACGACGGGCAGCGAGGCCACGAGGGCGGAACTGAACACGTCGCCGAGGGGCGCGTAGGTTTGCGGCCAGATCATTTGGGGACGATTTCCCCCTTGCGAATCGCCTTCGACGCGGCCAGCCTTTCGCCGATTTCCTTCTCCCGACCTCTCGTCGTCGGCCTGAAGTACGTCCGGCCTTTCAGGCGGTCGGGCAGGCATTCCATGGCCGCCACACCCTCGGCTTCGTCGTGGGCGTACTTATAGCCCTCGCCATAGCCGAGGGACTTCATGAGCTTCGTGGGCGCGTTGCGGATGGCCTGCGGCGGCGGATCGGCCCGTGTTTCGAGGGCGTCCGTTCTCGCTTCGTTCCATGCTGCGTAGACTGCGTTGCTCCGGGGCGCGGCCGCCAGATAAACCACCAACTCAGCCAGGGCGAGCGATCCTTCAGGAAGGCCTATGAAGTGAACCGCCTGCTGCGCGGCGATCGCCAGAGTGAGCGCATGAGGATCGGCCAGGCCCACGTCCTCCGAGGCGAAACGCACGAGGCGGCGGGCGATGTAGAGGGGATCTTCCCCGCCCTCGATCATGCGCGCGAGCCAGTACAACGATGCGTCCGCATCCGAGTTGCGAATCGACTTGTGGAGCGCGCTGATGAGATTGAAATGCTCTTCGCCGCTCTTGTCGTAGAGAAGGGCTTTCCGGGAGAGGGCTTTCTGGGCGATCGCGAGATCGATCCGGCCGGTCCTCCGGGCCAGAGACGCGGCGAGCTCGAGGGCGCCCAGAGCGCGGCGGGCGTCGCCATCGGTGACTTCAGCCAGAAACATCAGGGCGTTGTCGTCGATTTGAACGCCGAGGTCCCCCAGACCGCGCTCCTTGTCCTTGAGGGCGCGACGCATCAGTTCCATGACCGCTTCGCCGCTGAGCGGCTTCACCACAAAGACGCGGCAGCGCGAGAGCAAAGCGCCGATCACTTCGAATGAAGGGTTCTCGGTGGTCGCTCCGATGAGGATCACGTCTCCCGACTCGACCGCGGGAAGGAGGGCGTCCTGCTGGGACTTGTTGTAGCGGTGGATTTCGTCGATGAAGAGCAGGGTTTTCCGGCCAAGGGACTTGCGGCGGTGAGCGGCATTCGTGAGCATCTCGCGCAGTTCCTTGACGCCGGTCAGAACCGCGGAAAGGGCCTCGAAGTGGGCTTGGGTCCTGGCTTGGGTATGCCGCTTGATGGCGTGGGCCAGTGTCGTCTTTCCTGATCCTGGAGGGCCCCAGAGGATCATTGAAAAGAGATCGCCGCCCTGTAGCGCATCGTGAAGAGGTTCGCCCGGCCCTAGAAGCGATTCCTGCCCGAGGATCTCGCCAATGGAGTCGGGCCGCATCCGTTCGGCGAGCGGAGCGTCCTTGCGCGGCTGGGGGCGCCGCTCGGGCTCTCGGCTGGCGCGCGGCGTTTCTTCCGGCTCCTCAAACAGCGAGGGCTTCCTCGACTTTTCCGTCACTTCTTGCCGAAGTTCAGCCGATCAACCGCCACACGGCCGTTGCTCACCACCAGTAGAGGGTCCTGAAGCGTTCCGATCTCGTCCAGTGGATTCTCGGCGACCGCGATCAGATCCGCATCGAAGCCGGGTTCGATGGCGCCGATGCTCTTCTCCATCCTGAAGAGAATCGCGGCATTGAGGGTGGCGGCGCGGATGGCGTCGATCGGCGAGAGCCCGAGTTTCACGAAGTTCTGAACTTCGTGGGACACCCGGGTGACGCTTTGGGGGCCGTAGCTCGTGTCGCCGCCGGTAACGATCAGGACGCCCTTCCGGTAGGCCTTCTGCACCGTTTCAGCGAGGCGAGGCAGCATCGCCTGGCCGCGCAGAATGAGGGGCGGAAGGTCGTAGTCTCCGCCCGGCTCCGCAAGATCGATGACCGTCGAATAGGTCGGCACGAGGGCCGTCCCCTTCTGCTTCATCAAGTCGAGCGCTTCATCGGTTAGATACGTGCCATGCTCGATGGAGGCGACTCCCGCCTTTACCGCGGCCAGGGCTCCCTCGGCGCCGTGGGCATGTGCCTGAACGCGGACACCCTTGGCCGCCGCCTCTTCGACGATCGCGCGGATCTCCGCTTCGTTCCACATCTGTTTCCGCGGATCGGTGTCCGGCGTTCCCGCGCGCTCGGTGGCGTTGACCTTGATCCAGTCGACGCCGTGGGCGAGGTTCATGCGGACCACGCGACGGATATCGGGAATCGTCCTGACGCCACTCATCAGGTCCGCGAGCGACGGGTCGGAGAGGAAGGCTTCCTCGGCGAGGCGATCGCGAACATGGTAGCCGGAAGCCAGGATATCGGGACCCGCGAGAGCGCCCGATTTCGCCAGCTCGCGAAGGGACACGTCGACGAACAGAGACACTCCTGAACTGCGCGCCGTGGTCACACCCGAATCGAGCGCGCGCTTGGCGGCGGCAAAGTTCGCGATGTGCGTGTGCGCATCGGCAAGTCCTGGAACCAGCGTCCGAAAGGCGAGATCCATCGTCTTGATCCCGGCCGCCGCGGGCGCCATGGAAACACTCTCGATCTTCCCTCCGCGAAGCACCACCGTCTGGTTGGGGGCGATGCGGCCGGTTCGCACATCGAGAACGTTCGCGTGGATGAGGGCCAGCGGTTCCGGGGCCTTGTCCATTTGCGCGTACGCGGGCGCGGTTGAAACGGCAAGAAAAGCAAAGCCCAGAAGGTAGGGGGTTGTCATGATTCCAAGGCAACTATAGTGCGCGACGACAGCGGTCAATTTCAGGAGAGCGGAAGAGGCATGAATACCAACGCGTGGAGTTTCGACAGGATGGGCGGACCGGAGGTCCTGGAACTCGGTGCTTGCGACCTGAAGGAGCCTGCGCCAGGCGAAGTCCTGGTGAAACTGCGCGCCATTGGCCTCAATCGATCTGACCTGCTGTACATGGCCGGTCGGTACCTGACCAGGCCGGAAGGGCGATGTTTCCTCGGCCAGGAAGGTGTCGGCGAGATAGTCGCGTATGGAGGCGGCCTGGCTTCGCCCTCGGCCGCGGAGGGCTTTGAACCAAGAGTCGGAGACCGGGTGGCCCTTCTCGCCGGCCGCGTGGATTACAAGAACATGGGCACCTACCGCGGCTTCGGTGTCTACCCCGCAAATGCTCTGGCGCCGGTGCCGGACGAGTTCTCCGACGCCGAGGGTGCTGCGTTCTGGGTAGGCGCTTTGACCATGGTGGGCGCCTCTCATGTGGTGGGCCTTGGACCGGGGCAGGGCAAAGGAAGGGACGTGGTCGTGACCGCGGCATCTTCCGCCATGGGTGTTTCGGCGCTTCAGGTCGCCAGGGCTCGAGGAGCCCGCGCCATCGCGGTCACCACCTCACCAGCAAAGGCCGATCCGCTGCGCCTTCTCGCGGACGAGGTTGTGGTCGCCACGAAACCCGAGGACATCGCACCGGGAATCAGGAAGGTGACAGCGGAGAAGGGCTTCGACATCGCGTTCGATCCGGTCGGCCACGCGAACGTCGCGCCCCTGTTCGAAGCGGCAGCGGTCGAAGCCCACATCCTTCACTACGGGATGATGGCGGGGGCCGAATCGTTCATGAACCTGTTGGCGCTTTTGCGCAAGGACATCGACGTTCATGGCTACACGATCTATCGGAATCTCCGGCATCCCGAGAGATTGAAGGCCGTGGTCGATGACGCCATGGATCTCGCACGCCGTGGTTTGTTGCGACCGATCGTATCGAAGGAGTTCGCCTTCACGGAAGCGAAAGAAGCCCTCCTGGCCATGGCCAGCAATCAGCACCTCGGAAAGCTGGTGGTTCGCGGCGAGCGTTGATCGGTTGCGGCGGGCGTGGGTTTGGCACGGTCGAAGCCAAGACCCGAGAGGAGTCGCGCGACCGCGTATCCGGCAGGAAGTGCCAACAAGGCCCGAAGCGGGAGATTCATGCGGCCATCTCGGGTCAGATGCATGAGAGCGCCCATCGCGAGGAGATAACCGATCAAGCCGAGCACCGCCACGGCGCTGGAGCGTTGGCGACGGTCGGCGATCAGTCCCGCCAATCCGAGAAGGCCAGCGACAAGGAGAGCGTCCTGAAGGAAACGGATCTCGCGAAAGAGCCACGGCCTCTCTCCCCCCGGCAGCTCGCCGGGCCTTGGATGAACGAGGAAGTTCCCGAGCTTGATCGCGCAATTTCGAGCGAAATGGAAGGGATTTGAGGCGATGTAAGCGATCGTCTTCCTCGTATACGCGCGATCCTTAAGGTTCTCTTCCGGCTTGCCGTCAACGTCAACCGCGCTCGCGAACCGACGCTCGATCGCGGCGTCGCGGAACAGAGCGCCCCCGCGATAGAGATCGTCCCAGTACATCATGTCGGCCCGCGCGGGGTCGAGACCCTCGTTGTTGGCGAGGGCCAGGAGTGTCCCGCCGTTCGTCGAAACCGGATAGATGTGCCCGTAATGAAGGGCGTTGCGAACGATCCAGACGCCGGGCAGCACCCAGGCTGCCACCAGGAACGCGATCGCGCAGCGCCGACGAGACGCCCTTGGAGATGAGGTCCATACCCACGGAACGAGCGCAATCGCCAGCAGACTCGGCACGGGCTTGAAGCACACAGCGAGACCCAGCAGTCCTCCGGCGAAGGCAAAGCGCCGCAGCCGGGGCCTCCGCTGGGCCTCGACGCACGCGAGGGCGAAGCCGAAGAGACATGCGATGTAGTTGGTCTCGGGAACCAGTGTCCCGACGTAGTACACCAAGGGGTAGAACAGAGCGAGGAGCCAGGCCGTGGCAAGTCCGGCGGCCGGCCCCCAGAGTCGTGAAGCGATGCGAAAGCCAAGCAGGATAGTGAGAGTTGAGATGACGGCCTGGAGGACTCTCAGCTGTCGAAAGTCGACGGAGGGCAGGAGCCATTTCGGAATCAGGATGAAGACCGCCTGGCCCGGCGGCGGAATGAAGTTCGTCGGATATGTCGGAATCCATCCGCGGCCCGCCAACACTGACTCCGCCATCCCCTGGTAGTAGCGACGAACATCGGTTTTCTGATCGGCGTCGGCCGCATAAAGACGCGAGACCGCATCGAACCTCGCGGCTCCGCCGATCAGAAGTGCGAGAGCCAGCGCCAAGCGGGCGCCCCTCGTCATGAGGTCACGATCGAGGAGACGCGTTCACGGGACGGCGAGGACCGCCGCCGAACGAAGAGCCACGCGACCGTCGCCAGGAGCGCCGTCCCGATGAGATGAACAGCGTAGGCTTCATCCGAGAGGCTGGGGCCCTGCAGGTTGTAGTAGTTTCCCGGGTCGTGCGCCTGGGCAAACAGATTCGGGCCTGACCAGCGCCACCAGAGTTTCGAGAACAGGAGACAGGCGGTCAGCGCAGCCGCCATGACGCGACGATCACGCAGCCAGGGCTCGATGGCGATGACGGTGCACAGGCCAACCAGGGGCCAATTCGCATTAAGGCGACGAGACTCCGCGTCGAGCGCCTGCAGACCCATGAGTGCCAGAGCCACGAACGGTCCTGGCCCCAGCCGGCCCGCGGCCGCGAGGGCCCGCGGCCACACCACGCACGCCAGCACCGCGAAGGCGCCGAAGTAGGCGGAGTGCCCCACCACGGGCGCGAACGGCCGGGTCCTGACATAAAGCAAGACCTCGCGCCAATACGTGCCTTCGCTAAACGCGAGTGAGCCGCTCTCGGTGGCGCCCACGAAAGCGCGCCCAGCCAGGCCGAGCGCGAGAGCGACCCCAATCGACTTCGCGGACCAGCCCGCCAGGAGTGCCTTCACTGTCTTTCGGTTCATCTGCGCAATCGCTGCGACGGCCGCCATCCCAAGGAGCCAGGCATTCGCGCCGAGCGATGCGGAGGTCCAAGGACTCCAGCCGGGCACATCGGGCATGGCCGACCCGCGCCAGCTCGCGGCCATGAGGAGCGCGCCTGCGGGAAGCGCAACCACAACCCATTTCCAATGCAGGGACGGGCTGGGCGGGTGATCTCCGGGCGTCACAGGCCCCTCGGCCCCTCGGGGCCAGACCATCAGGGGCAGCAGGAGATAGAACGCCGCCGGCCAGCTCACCAGAGCGATCAAGGACGCAAGAACCAGGACCCACGGTTGGCCGGCCAGCCACCCCCAGAGCATGGTCATTCCAAGAGTGAAGGCAACCGCGTCTCCGAGGTTTGCGTAGTACACCGGCAGCCGGCCGTTCGCCGCATTCACAAAGAGGCCGAGGAACAGAAGCCACTGGGCGTTCGTCGAGAGATGGAGGCGCCGCCCGACGTCAGAGAGGATCACAATCGCGACACTCAGCAGGATCAGGTTCATGGCCAGAAACGTCCAGCGAATTGTGACCGCATCAAAGGGCAAGCCGAAGGCTCTGATCACGCCATGAACCACAAGACTCGGTCCGACCCGTTGGACGTAGTAGCTGTTGATCTCGCGATCGAGCAGCGCCTGCGGCCCTTGCGTAGCGTATCGGGCAAAACGAACCCCGTCCCACCCAAGGCCGTCATTGGCCGGGACTTGCTCGCCGAGGGCCATGGCTCCGAGCCACAGGCCCCAGGCGATCAGGAGAAAGCCAATCAACAGGGGGCGGCGGGAGGGAGACGGCATGACCTCCGATTATCCACGAGTTGGACCGGACCCCGAGGCGGAGCCGAGAGCACGGCAGCGTCGGAAGGCGGGGGGTCCCGTGTTTGACTACCGCGCGAGATAGCGCTTGATCAGAACGGCAATTCGATCGGAGGTTCGAGCATCGCCGTAAATCGAACCGGCCCGCACCTTCGGAGGGTTCAGCTCTATGGCTCTCACCGCTCGAACCAGGGACTGCGGGCGGGCCCCCACCAATCGGTTGGCGCCGCCCTTGAGCGTCTCCGTCCACTCGGTGGTATCGCGCAGAGTGACGCACGGCGTCCCAAGGAGGAACGCCTCTTTCTGAATCCCGCCTGAATCGGTCAGAACGGCGCGAGCGCCAAGACTGAGCGCCAGAGATTGGGTGTAGCCCACGGGCTCCATCGCTCGAACGTTCGACGGCGCCCTCAGTCCGAACGCTTTGAGACGGGCGCGGGTTCGGGGATGCAGGGGAAGGACCACGAGGTGCGGCAACTTCCCCAGTCCCTCGAGGATGCTCAGAAGGCGGGACCGCTCGTCGGTATTCTCCTGGCGGTGCACCGTGGCGAAATAGAAATCGCGCGGCAGGTTCATCTTCTTGAGGGCGGCTTGGGCGGGCTTCCGCATCTTCTTGAGCACGTCCGTCATCACGTCGCCGACAACGAACACACCCTTCCTGATTCCCTCTCGGGCAAGATTGGCGGCGGCGAGCTTCGTCGGACAGAAGAGAAGCGAGGAGACATGGTCGGTCAGGCGACGGTTCACTTCTTCCGGCATTCTCATGTCGAAGCTGCGCAGACCCGCTTCGACGTGAGCCACGGGAATGTGGAGCTTCGCGGCGGCGAGCGCGCCGGCCAGTGTGGAGTTGGTGTCGCCGAGAACGACCACCACGGATGGCTTCACTCGTTCAAGAGCGCCTTCGATGGCGGCCAGCATGTCCCCGGTCATGGCCCCGTGGGAGCCCCGCGCGATGCCCAGATGGATCTGCGGCTCGGGAAGGCCCAACTCGCGGAAGAAGGCGCCGGACATGGCGTCGTCGAAGTGCTGTCCGGTGTGAAGCAGCGTGTGCCGGAAACGCTTTCGCAATGCGGCCACGAGAGGCGCCGCCTTCACGAACTGCGGGCGCGCGCCCACGACGGTGAGGATCCTGTCCATGGAACAGAGCCTAAACCGTCCGGGTTACCTCGTTTTCAGGAGCCGACACTCGATAGACTCGCTCCTGATGAAAATTGCGATTACGGGCGTCGCCGGCTTTGTGGGCTCGAACCTCACCGAAGGACTCCTGAAGCGCGGCGATACCGTGCGGGGCATTGACGACCTGTCCCATGGCAGCCTGGAGAATCTGGGCCCGCTCGTCCGCCACCCTTCGTTTCGGCTCGACCAGGGAACTATTCTCGACCCAGAGGCACTTCGAGCCACGTTCGAGGGCGCTTCGGTGGTGGTGCATCTGGCTGCGGGGAAGATCCCTCGGCATGGAGATGCGCTGGACACGCTCCTGATCAACGGTCAAGGCGGACTGAACGTCCTCCGCGCCGCCCACGACTGCGGGGTGCGTCGCGTGGTCCTGGCCTCCACCTCCGACTGTTACGGCCGGAACCCTCAGGTTCCGTTCAACGAAGAGTCCGCATCGGTGATCGGGTCGCCGAAGGTGCGACGCTGGAGCTATGCGGTTTCAAAGATGTTCGAAGAGCAGGCCCTCTTCGCCTTCAGAGAACGCTACGGTATCGAAGGCGTGGCCCTGCGGCTTTTCGGAGGCTATGGGCCAAAACAGAACATCACCTGGTGGGGCGGTCCGCAATCGGTTTTCATTGGCGCCGCTCTGCGTGACGAACCCCTCGAAGTCCATGGGACGGGGCAGCAGACTCGGAGCTTCACATTCGTCGACGACATGGTGGACGGCTTTATGCGTGCCATCGACACCCCCAGAGCCGACGGCGAAGTCCTCAACATCGGCATCGACCGCGAAATCACCATCGAAAACCTGGCCAGGATGATCTCCGGAATGATCCGGCCCGGCCAGGAACCCAACGTTCGCCTCATCCCGTACGAAACCTTCGGGCGGTACGAGGATGTCGAACGACGGATTCCCGACGGCTCCAAGTCGGAGAAGCTCCTCGGCTTCCGCGCTCGAGTGAATCTCGAGGAAGGCCTGCCCAGGGCCATCGAATGGCAGCGCGGGACCATGCAACGGCTCGGGCTCCTGTGATTCATGCGGTTGTTCCGGTTCTCGATGAAGAACCGAATGTCGCCTCTCTCGCCCTTCGGCTGAAGGATGCCCTGCAACCGTTCTCGCCGTATCGTGTTCTCTTCGTGGACGATGGTTCGACGGACCGGACCGTCGAGGTTCTGAAAACCAGGGATGCGCAGATCGAGACGATCTCGCATCCGAGGAATCAGGGTCCTGGAGCCGCCTTCCGGACTGGCTTCAAACACATTCTTCGGACGCTCCAGCCTTCCGACATCGTGATCACGCTGGAAGGCGATGGCACGAGCGACCTCGCCATACTGCCGCGGATGCTGGGCCGGATCCGGAACGAAGACGACGACATTGTCCTGGCCTCGTGTTATCTGTTCGGGGGTGGAATCAAGGGCACCTCTCTTCATCGCGTGGGTCTGTCCCACATCGCAAACGCCCTGGTGAAACAAACGCTTGGGCTCTCGGGCCTAGCCACTCTTTCGAGTTTCTTCCGGGTCTACCAGGGACGCGCGCTGCTACGGTTGCAGGAGACCTTCGGCGACCGGCTGTTCGAGTCCAACGGTTTCGAGAGTCAGGTCGAGATTCTTCATCTCGCCGCAAAGCTGAGACTCAGAATCTCTGAAGTCCCGATGGTGCTGGACGGGTCCAGACGCCTGGGCAAGAGCAAGATGAAGATTCTGAGGACATCGATGGCCTACCTTCGCCTGGTGGCCCGATACCGGTCGTGACTCGCTCGCTCTTCGTCGGCCCGCTGGCCTTCCTTCTCGGCGTCCTGGCCTTGTCGTTCAATGTGGGTAGAGAGGTTCACATTCCCCTGGGGGGAGCCCGCGGCCCGCTGATGATGTCGGGGCTTGGTCCGAGTGAAGCAGCTTCGGGTCTCGCCAATCAGGAATTCGGGGACGCCGGTCACGCCTTTTATTTCCGCCGTATCGAGATGGCTCGATCTCAGGTCTCCATCCCCCTGAGATCACGGGGACCCTGGAGCGTGTCGGCGAGGATGGATTCGACCGTCCGAACCAGGATCGACTTGCGGATCGGCGCCACATCGTTTGGCGTTTCCTTCGTGAACAGCGGACCGTGGCGGCAGACCCCCATGGCCAACAACCTCCGGCTGGACCGCCTTGAGTTCGCGCTCGACTTTCAGGATGCGCCGCTCGTGAGGCGATCCGATCCGGAGAACTTTCGACGCTACGTGGACGAGTTCACTCTCACGAGCGATGAAGGTTTCGGACTCCCCTGGGCGTCGCGAATCACGGGCGGCCTGCTGATTCTGTTCCTCACCCTCCTTGCCCGATCGGCCTTCTCTCCAACCGCCGCGGTGCTGGTGGCCGTGCTTGGGCCCGGGGTTTTGCTCCCGCTTTCGTTTTACGAGCCGGTAGGGTTGTCTCTGGCCCTCCCGCGCCTCGTCGGTTTTGTGGTGTTGAGCGCCGCTCTCATTGCGGTGATTGGCCGGGTTCTGGATCTGGCGCGCGCGCTCATCGCAACCCTGGCGCTTTTGGGCTCGGCCATGGTGCTCGTCTATGGCTTTCTTTCCTTTCTGCCCAACCATTCGCCGGCGGATCTGGACATCCACATCTGGCGCACCCTCGACCTCGCGGACGTTCCAAATTCCCAGGACGCCTGGCTCCGTTACGGTTCGCAGTATCCAACCAGGTCGCAGATTCGCGGCGCCGCCACAGAAGCCCTGGGCGAAGGGCCACTCATCCCCTACTCGCCACTTCCCTACGTCCTCTTCTACGCGGCCCACGCCGCCGGCCTTGACCTGCACTGGTCAATGAATGCAATTGAGGCGACGAGCCTTGCCCTCCTCCTTCCCCTGATCTTCGCGTTTGGGCGAGCCGGGTCATCCAAGAGTGGAGGGCTGCTTGCCGCTGCCCTGATCGCTCTGGATCTTGCCACTGTCCATCATCTCGGGCGAGCGCACTCTCCGGCCGTCGTTGGAGGGGCTCTCGGCCTTGCCGGCCTTCTGGGCTTTGGTCTGGCTCTGGGCCGGATCCGTGAGCCAGGTCAATGGAAGGTCCCGGGGCTCCTGCTCGGGCTGGGGGCGCTTGGATACTCCAGCACGCCACTCTTCTATGCGCTTTTCGGCATCGCCGTCGTGGCCATCACATTTGTGCAGCGAGACACGAGAACCTTGCTGAAGCCCGTTCTTCTGACCCTCGGCCTGGGCGGGATGATCTCCCTCGTTCTCTACTACGGCCACTACGTCGCTGGAATAATCCTAGGGGGCGGCAGTTCGGCCCTCATGTCCGATCCGTTCCCGGGCCGGACATTTTTCATCTTCCACAACGAATCGAGACAGAGCCTGCGCCTTTGGAGATTGGGGCTGTTTGTGCCCTATCTGGCTGCGTTGCCTGCCTCCTACATCGTCGCTACGCGATGTTCGGCGGTCGTTCGGGCGTTTCTTGCCGCCTGGTTGTCGGCCTGGGCGGGAATCATGCTCCTGAAAGAACCCTGGGCGTTTCCGCGCCTTCTGCGCTGGGCCAAGGAGGACTTCTACGTGGCGCCCGCACTAGCACTGATTGTCGCGATCGCGATCGCGCGAATCGAGTCACGGCCCCTGCGAATCGGCCTGATCGCTCTGAGCCTGGCCGCCGCGACCTTCCTGCGCGCGCGCGACTACGGTTTTCACGCAGATACGCTCCGGTTTCTGCGATGACGGACGCTCCCCACTCCTCCGGGCCCGCTCCAGATCATCGGTTCAAGGCGCTCGGCGCGGTCCTTGTCCTGATTCTCCTGGTGGTCGTGGTCACGAGAGTTTCACTGCGACGAGCCCTTCCAGAGCTCGGCTGGCCCGACGAATGGATCTATCTGACCCTCGCCCGGAACATCGTAGAAAGAGGAACGCTGAACACAAACTTCTATATCGCCTCCAGCATTGAGACCCTCGGCTACCCGCACCGCGATGTGCACCTGCCCGGCTACGCCCTTGCGCTCGCGGCCATCGGCTCGTCGCGGGGTTACTCGTTCGACACCGCGGTGGTTCTGAATGTTGTTTGTTTCGGGATCTCGGTACTCAGCGCTTTTCTGCTCGCGAGAGCGTTCTTCTCAACCGAGCGCAGTCTCGTCGCGGCATCGCTGGTCGCGGTCCTGCCGCCTTACCCGGGCTACCTCGCGGTGGCGTATCCGGAGCATGTCACGGCCACGGCTTTGATGGTGCTGGTCGCGGCGGCGGTCTGGATTCGGGGCCGTCTCGCAACGTTTTTGCTCGGACTTTCACTTGGCGCCTCTCTTCTGTTCCGAGAAACCCTGCTCTTCGCCACTCCGTTACTGGCGCACATCCTCGGAGTCAGAAGGGCCACGCGCTTCTTCCTTCCCGGCCTGCTTCTGGCCCTGGCGACCATCCTGCCTCCGTTGTCCGCGAATCGGGCCGTCCATCCAAACGCCTTGTACCCGAGTGCGTTCACCGAAGCGCTCAGAACCCCCGAACCCATCACACGCCTCGCCGCAACCATCGCTAAAAATGCCCGGATCAACCTCGATCTGCTGCTCACTTCGAATCCCCGCGAACGGGTGGAGGATGCCGTCCTTCTTTTCCTGTTGAGTCTGGCGCTGCTCGCTCTCCTAGCGACCTTCTGCCTCGACGACCCTCTGCGTTCGTTCGTCCGCGCGACCCTCCTGTCGACGGCGTTGTTGTTCGCGGCCATGGTATTGATCTACGTGGTCCGGGAGCGGGGCGGGGTTTGGGGAGGAGTCAGAGCGCTCATGCCGATGGCGCCCGTGTTGGTGATCGGCCTTTGTGGAGTCAAGGTCGCGAGGCTCCCCGCCGGGGTCTTGCTGGCCGCTCTGGTTTCCTCAAGCCTGTTCCTGGATTCGTGGCAGATCGCGTTCTTCAACCGATACAAGGCCACGAATCTCGAGGACCAAGACCGGGCGGCCACGTTCATCGAGGAACGCACCCGGCGGTTCGCGCCCCGCCGCGTGGTCGGGGGGAGATACTTCCAGTATGGATTCAGGAACTTCCCGGTCGAGGTGGTGTGGAGCGAAGCCGACGACATGGACAGCCTCAACCGTCTTTACACGAAAGCCCCTTTTGATTTCGTAGTCATCCATCGTCGAAGTCCGATGCGATTCGACCTGCGGAAGGACGTCCGGTACGAGTGGCTCAACGCCGACGAGGGACAAGCAGCTGAGTACCAGATCTACCGGCGGGTCCAACCCTGAAACCCGAGGCGTCTCTCGTCTTCAGGGGCGCGGTGGCAGGGAATAGACGACCGTGCTGCCGCCGTCGAAGACCACCGGAAGCCGCCGGCGTCGACCCTGGCCGACGATGTAGTCGGCTCCAAGTTCCCGGGCCAGGCCGACGATCTCGTCGTCCGAGTATTTCCCGAACTCTCGGGTCATGATCATCTCCATCCGGCGACCCCACTCTTTCGCGAAAGCATCATCGAAGTACTGCTGAGTTCCGTCCTTCCACTCTCCGACGATCGACCGCTCAGAAAATACCCTGAAGCCCGCTTCTTGGGGTGGGGTCAGAAAAACCGCCGTTTTGGGCGTCTTGGTGCGCGCCCAGTTCTGAGCGGCGCGAAACGAGCCTTGTTCGAACCGCTGTCGTTGCCGAAGGTAGTTGTCCCCCAGAAGCGGGCCGCTGGTGACGACGAAGGCCAGCAGGGAGAGTGCGAATGCCCTGCGGCGATTTTTCTGGGCCGCCGCGAGGGCTACCAGCAAGGCCATTCCCAGGACCGCAAAAACTGCCGTATTCTGGAATCGCCGGATGAATTCGACAACGTATTCGGTCCAGAGCACGGGTCGATCCGGCCACTCCAGAGTTACGAGCACCGCGGCTCCGAGGAGGCGCAGCCAGGAGGGAAGGGGCGGATGGTTGGCAGCGAACACCGCGATCAGGACCAGCGGGCCCAGCGGCTCGAGACCCGTGGCGAAAATTGCCAGAAAGTAGAGGGACGAAAGCAGACGCATCAGAGGCGATGTGCGCCAGAGGCGAACGATGTCGGTGGCCATGAAGGCAAGAAGCACGACGGACAGGAATCGCCAGATCCGATGGGGCTGGAACTGCAGAACGGCCTTAACCGGGATGAACTCCGTGAAGAGAGTCCCCAGGGCGAACATGGCTGCGGTCGCGAAAACCAGGACGCTCAGACTCTGCAGCCGGCTCGGTTCCGAGCGGCAGGCCGCCGCGAAACCCAAGAAGAGCCAGATCACCGCGTCCGGAAGGGCCTCGGCAAAAGCGCCGGGAAGTGAATGGTGGGAAGAGCGCAGGACGAGAAGGTCGAGCCACTCTTGCGTCATCGGCGTTCCTTGCACGATGGTGCTCCCGACAAAGGGAAACACGGGCAGCCAGGCAAGGGCGAGCCGCTTGAGCGTGGTCTGTCGTGGCAAGACCCTCGCCTCCCACAGGATCGTCAGTGTGAAAGGGACGAGCAGATAAAGCGAGTAGAGGGCGTGGTTGTATACGCCCAGCGAGACGATCAGAAGGGGCAGGACACGACGGCCTTCGAGAAATAGGGCCAGGGCCATGAGGTCTAGGCCGGAGGCCAGATGCGAGTGTGAGAAAGCCACACGGTAAAGCGATTCGCCAGCGAGGCCAGTGCGCACGGGCATCGCCAGAAGCACGGCGAGACCGCCAACCCCCCGGTCTCCTCCGCTGGCCCAGACACCCATGCGGTAGACCGCTGCGTAGGTCAAGGCAATCGAGACCACGTAGAGCGTGTAATAAGCAAAGGGTACCCAATCGGTCGAGGGGAGCAGGCCGGCCAAGAGGCGGTAAAAAAGGGTGGGAAAACGGTCGCCGGTCGCCACCAGGGGGTCACCGGGATAAAGCGAGCGATCGATGAATCTCTTGAGAATCGGAACCGTGACCCCGTGGTTGCTGTCTCCGAATCGGTACCCGATCAAAGTAAGGCTGGCCAGGGAGGCGAGCATCGAAAGCGTCGCTCCTTGAAGCCAGGTCAGCGTGGCTGACGAGGAGATCCCGGAGTTATGGGCGTCGTTGGAAACAGGCAAGGGAACCCGAGTCTAAGCTTGAGAGAATTAGCGCGCATGAGCCTCGTCACGGCCCGACCGATGTCTCCCCCGTTTCTCGAGGCCTTGGTGTATTCGCTCCTGGCCTTCGTCTTTCTGATCCCGCAAAGTCTGTCGCCGAGTTCACGCATCGCCTATGTGGGTGACTCGCTGGAGAGCGTCGCCATCGTGGGATTCCTGGGGCGCCAGATCGTGTCCGATCCGGCCCATCTGTTCGACGCGGGGTTTCTTCATCCCCAGCCGAATGCCCTTACCCTGACTGACCATCGCCTTCTTCCGTCGATCGCGGTGGCGCCCGTGCTCTGGATCTCCAAGAACCCGGTTCTCGCGTACAACACCGCGCTTTTGATCGTGTTCCTTCTGGCGGCCTTTGGAGGACG
>JANLWV010000351.1:0-1841 GCA_031364765.1 Vicinamibacteria bacterium | reverse complement strand
CAACTCCCTTTCTGAAGGAAGGCGAGGTTGTTCGCCAGATCTTCCAGGCTCGCCGTGGGGACAATCCATGGGTTGCGGCGTGGTCCACGATCGCCCGTTTCCCTCGCCTCATTGTTGCCACGGATGGCGCTCTTCTTGTGCTTTCTACTCGGTGGATGGGCAAGCCAGAGTCCGTACTCGCCCGGCTGCCACGCACGACCCGTCTTGGGGAGCCGGAATTTAGTCCCTGGGCCTTGTTGCTCCTGCCACTCCTTTTCTTTCGCAGCCTTCAGCTCAATGGCGAACGATTGTGGGTGGCAACCGGCGACTTGGACGAACTACGTGCTATCGACGCCGCGGGCGTACCCGTGGCCTGAAACGTACCGCGCGCACTCGCCTTCGCGAGGCGACGCGAGGTCACACGACGGCGCTCAATACTTCGCTCGACATCAAGACTCCGCGTCTGCTGAGACGCACCGTCGCGTCGTTGACGGCGAGAAGGCCCGCTTCGATGCTTGGCCGCAGGGCGTCGCCAAAGTGATCGAGGATGTCGACGCCGTGCCGGGTTCGGAACTGCCGCCGGTCAATGCCGCTTCGAACCCGCAGGCCTGTCATCACCGCCTCTTCCAGCCGTTCCTGCCGCGATACGGTTCGCTCCCCCGCCCTTGCTGTGCCTCGCGTTTCCATGGCCGCGCAATAAACCCCGAAAGTCGGCTCATTCCAGTACCGCACTCCGTCATCAAAACCGTGGGCCGACATCCCGAACGCGTGGAAGGGACCATCGTCCCAGTACTTCAGATTGTGTCGCGACTCGAAACCCGGGCGGGCGAAGTTCGAGATCTCGTACGCGTGAATGCCGGCCGCGGCCATGATGTCTTCGGCCTCGTTGAACAGGTCGGCGACCAGATCGTCATCGGGAAGGCGCAGCGTGCCCTCGCGGGCGCGGTGCGCCACCACGGTCTTGCCGTCGGTCTCGAGAACGTAGAGGCTGACGTGATCGGGACCGAGGTCCAAAAGTCGATGCAGTGTGAAGAGGAATCGCTCCCGCGTCTCACCGGGCCAGCCGAGGATGAGGTCCACCGAGAGACTCGAGAAGCCGGCCTGTCGGGCGGCCCGGAAACCTGCCGCCGCATCGTCGCCGCTGTGGTCGCGAAACATCTCGCGCAAGACCGCGTCGTCGAAGGACTGGACGCCCAGACTCAGCCGGTTGACGCCGGTCTCACGGAGTCGAGAGAGGCCGCCAACCTCGAGGTCCTTGGGATTCGCTTCGAGTGTGATCTCCGCGTCGGGCGAGATCTCGTATCGCGCCTTGACGGCCTGGATCAGCTCGCCGATCTGCTGCGGTGGGACCAGCGAGGGCGTTCCGCCGCCGAAGTACACCGTGTCCGCCGCTCCGCCCTTCGACGCGCCGACCTCCGCCCTAAGCGCCCGCAAATAACGATCCCGACGTGAGTCGGCGGGCCGGCCGGGATCGATCGCGAAATGACAGTACGCGCACTTCTGCACGCAGAACGGAATGTGGAGGTAGACGCCAACCGGCCGCTCGACTCCAAGCGGAGACGGGCTTGTCGAACCGGCGGAAGGCACGGACTCGGTCAATAGTCGCGCGGCGAGATAGCGGAGGAGGGATTTACTCCCGCCGAAGCGCGGGGGTGCGGGGGGCAGAGCATGGCGTCTTTGGGTGTCCTGCGGCCCCCCGCCTCAACGACCACCACCATTGAGCGCGCCGCTCTGGTTGTAGTGCTGCCGATGCACACGATGGTCGGTGCCCTTCATGCGCACCACGACGCACATCTCCATGAGGCGCGACCGAAGCCGGTTGCCAATCCGCTCCACCAGAAACTCGCGACCTTCCGTGTCGC
>JANLWV010000343.1:0-11253 GCA_031364765.1 Vicinamibacteria bacterium | reverse complement strand
GTGGCTGAACCGGCGAAAGATGGAGACAAGCCCGCGCCAAAGTCCCACGACAAGAGCACGTTCCACGAACAGCGCGGCCGCGGCGGCGCGAACACCAAGGGATTCCAGCGCGCCTCCGCAGTACGCAAGGTCGGCGTCGGCGGTTAGAGCCTCTCCGCCCGCCCCGGGCCTAAGATTCCTCGGTCTCGGCATCGAGGACGGTCTCTTTCTCTCGGTCCTCGGTCGTTTTCGTGTTCAACTCCCGAATCATCTCTGCGGCGATCTGGTTCGCGATTCTTTCGAGTTCCT
Organism: Vicinamibacteria bacterium; assembly: GCA_031364765.1. GTDB lineage: Bacteria > Acidobacteriota > Vicinamibacteria > Fen-336 > JAGNNV01 > JAGNNV01. The sequence continues at coordinate 10,965 of JANLWV010000343.1, read as the reverse complement.
CTTCGCTGCTCTTGTCCATGGGGATCCTCGTCGAGCGTCACGGTTACGAACAGGACCCCTGGCGGACCACCGAGACATGCGCCCCGCGTGCCGCGCACGCGTTGCTGTAGGTGACTCCGTCGGATCCGCAGACCGGCGCGAACTCGAGCGTGCAGGCGAGTGCCTCGCATCTGCCGGTGGCGCACACCGAACCGCGCGCGCACATGTCGTCGCGGGTGCAGTCGGACTCCGGACTTCCGCATGACGAGCCGAGGATCAGGAGAAGGAGGGCGAGTTTTCTCATCACCGCCTGATCGTAATTGAGGGCCTTGTTTCGTCGGGAGTCACGAACCCCGGTTGCGATTTGACAACGCGACTCGAGGTTGGGCATGATCCGTCCCAAGGCGATGAAGTCCGTGCCTCACTCTCGAAGTTCCTCCCCCCGCGAGGATGCGACGAGGGCAAAGGGGTCACCAAACCTCGGGCGCGTCGGGACGTTTTCTTTTCTTCAGGCGTGGACTTTGAGGCGGGGGCTTGAAGGCTCCGCCTATTGAAGAAAGAAAAACCGTCATGACCCAAGCCGCCAAACTAAAGACCGTCATCCGGGCGCGTGCCGTGAAAACCGGCGAGAGTTATACCGCAGCGCGCCGTCAGGTTCTCGCCGCAAAGCCGCGAGCGGTTGCAGCACCCGCCGAGTCGAAAACTCAAGTGCCGAGGCAAGCGGAGATCGGCGCGCCCGTGCGTGACCCTCGAGTCCCCCGAGGCGAACTCTCCGATCGCACCGCTCGCAAGAGCACGGGTCACGGGCTCGAACACTGGTTCGCCGTCCTCGACGAGTTCGGCAAGACGCACGGACACACGAAGGCCGCCGAGTATCTCTACTCGGAGCACAAAATCCAGGGCTGGCACGCGCAGATGATCACCGTGACCTGGGAACGAAGGCGCGGCCTTCGGCAGGAGAATCAAAGCTGCACCGGTACGTTCCAGGTATCGGTGTCGAGGTCCGTCGCCGCCCCGGTCGAGTGGATTGTCGACTTCGTCAACGATCCGAAGAGCCGGAAGGCCTGGCTCAAAGCCGCGCCGCCCGCCCTTCGCAAGGCGCTTGAGGACGCGTTTGCGAATGGCAGGTCCATGGAATTAAAGAAGCCCGACTACGCGCGCATGCGCTACAAGTGGCTTTCCTCGGTGGTCGAGTTACGCGTGTACGGCAAGCCGGGCGACAAGTCGAGCCTGGTGGCCGACAGCTCGGATCTGCCCGACGCCGATGCCGTGAACGTACGGCGCGAGGCCTTCTCGCACGCCCTGGACCGGTTGCGCGATATCGCGGCGGCCTGATCGGGGGGCCGCTCCGACCGGGACGAATCGGGTGGATCGCCGCTATCCTTCATGCCTGCATGATGAAGTCGGCGATGGATCAACACGCGAGCCACGCTCTGTGAAAGGAGCGCGGCACCAGAAGCGAGTCAGCGAGCCGAATTTCATCACCGTCGATGGGCTTGACCTCGTTTGGGAGAAACGCCACCCACTTTTCGTCGACTGGCGTAAGGAGTTGAAGGGTGTCTCCGTCTCGGTCTGGGTGAGGCCCGGAAAGACCAAAGAGCTCATTCTCGACGTCCACTTCGCCGTCTTCGGAATCGATCGTTTCCCGAACCCGGACCAGTGGAGCCAGGTTTTGTCTCGGGCGATCCGCTCAGCCATCGAGGCCGGCTGGGACCCGGAGTCCCGTGGGTCCGCTTTGAGACATACGCCCGCCGCCAAGGACGAGCCTCCGGTCATTCGTTCTCGAACGTAAGCGTCGGCCCGACCGGCGCTTCGGACGGGCCGTCCCCGAAGTTCAGCTTCCGTTTGAACTCGCGCTGCAGCAAGGCCATGTTCGCCGCGAATTGAATGGCGACCGCCGCAACACCCACCTGCCACACGTGCGCCAGCTGGAAGCCGGGTCGGTGCGACATCACATAGGCCGGTACAGCGAAAATGACCAGGCGCAACGCCGAAGTAGCCAGTGAGGGCAGAGTGTTTCCCATGCCCTGAAACACACTCGAGCTCACAAACACGAGGCCCGACAGCAGGAAATTCCAGCTGATGATCCTTAGGTACTCGGCGCCGTAGGCCACCACCTCCGGGTCCGAATTGAAGAAACGAAGCAGGGCCTCGGGTGCGATATGGCATAAGGCGGTGAGGATCACCATGACGACCGAACTCATCGCGGCCCCGGCGTAGAAAGCGCCCCGCACCCGATCACCCAGCCGCGCCCCGAAGTTCTGTCCAACCACCGGCCCCGTGGCGAAGGCGATCGCCACCGTGGGGAGGAAAAGCGACTGCATCACGCGCGCCCCGATGCCGAACCCGGCCTGGGCGGCGGAACCGAAGGGCCGGATGATGTCGTAGACGAGGACCACATACACCGACATCAGAGCGAACTCGCCTCCTGCGGGGACGCCGATCCGCAGCATGTCCCCCCAAAGGCGCAGGTCGGGATCCCATTGATCGCGCCGGAACTTGAGCGGGCTTGCGGTGCGCCTGAAATAGACGGTGAGCGCGATGCACCCCGCGGACACCGCCACCACCGACGCGATCGCCGTGCCCGCGACACCGAGCGGCCGGGCGCTGATCCAGCCGAACATCAGTATGGGCGCGAGCACGATGTTGATCACCAGGGTCGCGATCTGGATGAGGGTCGGAATCTTCATGTCGCCCATGCCACGCAGGGCGGCGCCCATGGCGACCATGGGGAATTGGAGGAAGAGGGCGGGAATGAACCAGGTCAGGTACTGCTCCCCCTGCGTGGCCGTAGCGGCGTCCGCGGCCAGACGCTCGCAATAGGCGTTTCGAAGCGCGAAGAAGACCACCCCGAAAATGCAACCGGTGATGCTGGAGAGAATCAACGACTGGTTGAAAACGCGTTCCGCCTGGTCTGTGTCCTTTCGACCGAGCGCCTGCGCGATGAGTGAGGTCGCGCCGACGCCGAGAGACTGGGTGAGGGCGAGGACGAGGAACATCACCGTTCCCGCGAGGCTCACGCCCGCGACCGCCTCCTTCCCCAGCCTGCCCACAAAATACAGGTCGGCCAGGAAGTATAGGGTCTGGAAGGCGGTTGACAGAGCGATAAAGCCTGCCAGCCGCATGACATGGCCCGACACCGAGCCCTTGGTCATGTCGTTCATGGAGGCGGAACGCTACTCCTTTTCGACTCTTTGCGCCGCTTGCCGGCCGGCCGACCGTCCGCGGTCAGGAATGGGCCTCTCGTTCGCCTCGGGCACGGAACCTCCGGAGCCTTGGGATCGTCTTATCAGCTAAGGCGTAGTTCAATTGGTTGAGCCCTCAGCCACAAGACGCGTCCCCCTCTCTGGAGAAACTTATGCGCAAGGTGGTCATCGTTCTCAGCGTTCTGCTCCTGGGAGGTCTGGGCGCCGCCGCCTACTCCCGTTCCCTCAAGTCGGCCGACCCGGGCTTCAAGACCGTCCTCGTTTCCCGGGGCGAGGTGGTCGAGAAGGCTCTCGCGGTGGGGGCCATTCGGCCCGACCAGGAGATCTCGGTCAAGAGCAAGATCTCGGGGATCGTGCGCAAGTCTTACCGCGAGGTGGGCGACTACGTGCGCGCGGGCGAGCCGCTGTTCGAGATCCAGCCCGACCCGACGCCCCTCGAGCTCACCGAGGCGCGCCGCGAAGTCGAGAACGCGATGAACAGCTTCGACCAGGCGAAGCGCCGGTACGACCGTCAGGACTCACTCAAGAACCAGGGCATCACGTCGAGCCAGGATTGGGATACCGCGCAAAAGGAACTTCAGGAAACGGAGAGCCGCCTCGGCCTCGCTCGGGAAAAGCTTGCCCTCGTCGAGAAGGGCAGGATCAAGTCTGAAAGATTGAATGTCGAGTCGGTCATCCGCGCTCCCGTGAGTGGCACGGTTCTCGAACTCGCCGTCCACGAGGGCGACCCGGTGGTGCCGCTGACCAGCTTCCAGGCGGGAACCGCTCTCGCCATCATGGCCGACATGAAAACCCTTCTCTTCAAGGGAACGGTTGATGAAATCGACGTGGGCAAGCTGACCGAAGGCCTGCCCGCGAAGATCAAGATCGGCGCTCTGCCCGAGGCCATGGTCGAAGGGAAACTCTCCAAGATCTCGCCCAAATCCAAGACATCGGAGGGGGCGACGCTTTTCGATGTCGAAATCGAGATTGTTGCGGCGAAGGGCGTGATCCTGCGCGCCGGCTACTCCGCCAACGCGGACATTGTGGTGAAAGAGAAGAAGGACGTGCTCCTGATCCCTGAGCGACTGGTGAAGTTCGAAGGCGGCAAGGCCACGGTCGAGATACCGGGCGAAATAGGGAAGGAGCCGACTAAGCGGGAGATCAAGTACGGCCTTTCCGATGGCATGAATGTGGAAGTCACCGAGGGTCTCAAAGAGAAGGACGCGGTGGTCGAGCGTCCGCCCAAGAAGATCGAATGAACTCCCTCTCTTTCCTCAAGCAGATGGCGCACGACGTGCGGCATCAGAAAATGCGGACGGCCCTCACGGTTCTGGGGATCACCTGGGGCACGGTATCGGTGGCGCTCCTCGTGGCCTTTGGCGAGGGACTTCAAGCGAAGATCCAGCAGCAGCAGCTGGGACTGGGCGAGAACATTGTCATCGCCTGGCCGTCGAGAACGTCCCTGCCTTATCAGGGTCTGGGGAAGGGACGAAGGATCCGGATCAACGACGAGGACATTCAGGCCCTGCGTCGCGAGATCCCCGACGCGAGTTTCTCCGGCGAGTTTTCAAGGCAGAGTTCGTCGTTCAAGCGGGAGAAGGTGCGCCTGACCCCGGACATGTCAGCCAACAGTCCCATCTTCGCGGTCATGCGCAACGTCATTCCGGCCGCGGGCGGGCGGTACATCAACGATCTCGACATGGACCGAAGGCGTCGCGTGGTCTTCATCGGCGACAAGCTGAAGACCGACCTTTTCGGCGATGGGGAAGCGGTGGGTCAGACCATCATGATCGACAACACGCCTTTCTTGGTGGTCGGTGTGCTTCAGAAGAAAGGGCAGGACAGCAGCTACGGCGGCCGCGATGCGGACAAGGCCTTCATCCCCGAGACTTCGTATAGCGGTCTCTTCACCGAGCGCTACTACGAGAACGTGATCTTCCAGGCGACGAGCGCCGCCGCAACCCCCATGGTCACCACCAAGGTCTACGAGACGCTCGCGCGCCGGCACAAGTTCGATCCGAAGGACAAGGAAGCGCTCTCCATGTGGGACACCACAGAAGGCACGAAGTTCTTCACTCTCTTTTTCGGGATCTTCCGGGGTTTCCTCGCCATCGTCGGCTCGTTCACGCTCATCGTGGGCGGCATCGGCGTGTCGAACATCATGTACGTCGTCCTCGAGGAGAGAATGAAGGAGATCGGGATCAAGCTCGCCATCGGAGCGAAGCCACGGTTCATTCAGACCCAGTTCCTTCTGGAGACGTTGACCATCACCGGCATCGGCGGCGTTCTCGGTTTTCTCATCACCATCGGCGTCCTCGCGATCTTTCCCTACGCTCGGCTCGATGAATACGTCGGAACGCCCAAGGCGTCCCCTCTGGTTCTCGTGTCCACGAGCGCCTTGCTTGGCTTGATTGGCTTTGTCGCCGGCTATTTCCCGGCGCGGCGGGCCTCTATGCTCGACCCGGTCGTGGCTCTGAAACTCGGTTAGAGCGAAAGGTCATGTTCTCGCTCGTCAAGTCCGAACTCGCCCTCGTCTGGAGCCTCTTCCGCCAGGACGCCGGTCACAACCGCAAGCGAATGCTACTGACCGTGGTGGCGATCGGGTGGGGCACGCTCTCGATCGTGATGTTGCTTTCGTTCGGCGAGGGGATGAAGCGCGCGTTTCACAAGGGCACGCGGGGCATGGGCGAGAATATCGGCGTGCTCTGGCCCGGTTCGACCACCAGAGCGTACGCCGGCCTGGGTTCGGGCCGCAGCATTTCCTTCCAGGATCACGATGGTGAAATGCTGATCTCACGGATTCCTTCCCTCGCCGCCATCTCCCGCGAGTACTCCCGCAGGCGCGGCCTCACCGTGGGGGCCAAGACCGTCAATGCGCGGGTTCGGGGCGTCGATCCTTCCTTCGGCGCGATTCGCAATCACGTCCCGCAGTCCGGCGGCCGGTTCATCAATGAAGAGGACATGAGGCAGAAACGGCGGGTCATCTTCCTCGGCGAGGAACTGGCCCAGGATCTGTTCGCCTCGCAGAAGGTGGTCGGGCGGGAGCTCAGCATCAATCAGTCGGTCTTCACGGTCATCGGCGTGGCCCAGAAGAAAGCGATGATGGGCATGTACAGCGGCCCGGACAAAACCCAGGCGGCGATTCCGGCCACCACGTTCCGTTCGATGTACACCGACGCCAAAGTGGGCAACTTCATTTACCTGCCCGTGAGCCTTCAGACCGCCGACCTCGCCAAGGCCGAGATCTATCGCGTTCTCGCGGCGAAATACCGGTTCGATCCCGAGGACCGCCGCGCTCTCTCCATCTGGGACACCCGCGAGAACCAGCGGATCACCGACAACATCGCCCTGGGGATCCAGATCTTCCTGGGCATCATCGGCGCCCTGACCCTCTTCGTCGGCGGCATGGGGGTGGCGAACATCATGTACGCCGTGGTCAAGGAGCGCACCCGCGAGATCGGGATCAAGATGGCGCTCGGGGCGAAGGCGCGCCAGGTGATGGCGCCTTTCGTTCTGGAGTCGATGGTGATTACCGGTGCGGGCGGCGCCCTGGGCACGCTGGTCTCGCTGTCGATCATCACGGTGATCGCTCTGCTGCCGCTCGAAGGAGAGGTGGCGGACCTCATGGGCAGGCCCACGTTCTCCCCGGCTATCGCCATCGCGACGTCGCTCATTCTGGGCGCGGTCGGGATGTTCGCAGGATATTTTCCGGCGCGCCACGCCGCGTCCATCAACCCCGCCGAGTCTTTGAGGTACGAGTAAATGATCGAAATGACCGGGATTCGCAAGGTCTACCGCACCGGCCGGATGGAAGTGGAAGCGCTCCGCGACGTCGATCTCGCGATCGGCAACAACGAGTATGTCTCGATCGTCGGTCCCTCAGGCTCAGGCAAGTCGACGCTCATGAATCTCATCGGTTGTCTCGACACGCCGAGTTCGGGCACGTACAAACTTTCGGGCGAAAACGTGGCCGGTCTGGATCGCAATCAACTCGCGGAGGTACGCAATAAACGGATCGGTTTTGTGTTTCAGAGCTTTAACCTGCTGCCCTACGCGAGTGCTTTGGAAAACGTCGCCTTGCCCCTGCTCTTTGCGGGGGTGCCGGACAAGAAGCGCAACCAGCGGGCGAAGGAGATGCTCGAGCGCGTCGGCCTGGGCGACCGCATGGACCACAAGCCGACCGAACTTTCGGGCGGCCAGATGCAGCGCGTCGCCATCGCCCGCGCCCTCGTCAACCACCCCGCGATCGTCCTCGCGGATGAGCCCACGGGGAACCTCGACTCCGCGTCCGGTCACGCCATCGCTGATCTCTTTGGCGAGTTGCACGCGGGCGGCCAGACCATTGTCATGATCACCCACGACCACACTCTGGCCCGGATCGCCTCCCGAAGCGTCCACATCCGCGACGGCGAGATTGTCGAAGACAGTCGCGTCGCCGCCTGAGGCCGGGCCAGCTAGGCCTTCGCCAGCACCGCCTTGAAGACGACGGCCGCGCGCTGCATTTCGTCCGCGGTGCCGATCGAGATCCTCGCCTGCGTCTTAAGGCCGGGGAACGGACGGCCGACCGAGACGCTCCGCTCCCGGCACGCCACCAGGAACTCGTCGGGCCTCCGCTTCACATCGACGAGTATGAAGTTCGCTTCCGACGGATAGACGGTGAAGCCGAGATCCTGAAACACCTTGACCGTCGCCGCGCGGGCCGCGCGGTTTTGCAACACCTGGTCCCGGACGAGCGCCTCGTCGCCGAGCGCGGCGATGGCCGCGGCCACCGAGGTCACGGTGAGAAAATCCGACGTGGTCTGCAGGCGGAGTGCGGCCAGCGTATCCGGGTGGCCGATCGCGTAGCCGATGCGAAGTCCGGCGAGGCCGTAGACCTTCGAGAACGTGCGCAGAACCAGCACGCGGCGGTCTTTCGCCGCGCGGGCGGCCAGGCTCGAGTAGTCCCTGCTCTCGACAAAATGTGCGTACGCCTCGTCGACGAGAATCGTGGTCTCGGGGGAGCGCTGGGCGAGGCGATCGATCATCGCTTCGACCTCCCTGGTCGGGCAGATCGTGCTCGTCGGGTTGTTGGGGTTGCAGAAATAGAGGAGCCCGGCCCCGCCCGCGGCGTCTTCCATCCCCGAAAGGTCCAGCCGCATCGACGCGTCCACCGCGACTTCGCGAACGGGCAGGCCAAGGGCCCGGGCCGTCGAGGTGCAGGTCTCGAAGGTGGGGAGCCCGGCCACGAGCGCCCGCTTCGCGTCCACGAAAGCCGGAACCGCGGCCTTCAGCAACTCTCCCGAGCCCGCGCCGAGGAAGATGTTGTCCCGCGACACGCCGTGGACCTTGGCCAGGGATTCAGCGAGATGGATGACCAGCGTTCGCGGATACCGGTTCCCGGCCTGAGCGAGCGCGTCCATGACCGCTTTCGTCACCGCGGGACCCGGGGCGTTGGGGTTCTCGTTCGAATCGAGTCTGATCGCGTTGGGGTCCGCGGGCGGCGGCGTGTACGTGCGCGTTTGAGTGGTTCCTGCCGAACCACCGACCAGGGAAACGCCAGCTCCTCCGATCGTCTCCACAAAACGACGCCGTGTCAGGGCCATACTGAATACTCCTCTTTGAAACAGCGTTGACTTCAGAACACGTTTTCGAGTTGCCGATCGGATTCTGGCACGTTCTCGATCCGGTCGGTGATCCGTCGGACTTCATTTCTTTACTTTGTGGTCGGGGCGCGTTCCGCTTTCAGGCGCTGGTCCAGGCTTTGGCTGGCGCCGCTCGCATATGTCCGGCACCCGGCGCTGTCGATGAACGGATCCCTTGCCGGCGAAGTGGAGCGGCGCTTCAGCTTGTCGAACAACCCGGTGAAATCCGGATGAACGCTCACGATGATGTCGCACGGCAACGCGCCCACCGTGGCGATGCTGCGCCGAAACGTCTCGCTTGCGTCTGGATGTGTGCGGTCACCGAGAAAGCGGAAGCCCTCGCTTGATACCGAACTGAGGCTGTCGGCGTAGACGATGTTCACGCAGTCGTCCGCGACACAGGACGACCAGGTCCACGTTGTGCTCCCGGGCGTGTGGCCAGGCGTGAGGTGCGCGGTGATCGCCGTGTCGCCTACGCGCAATGCCTCGTTGTCCTTCACCACCCGAACCTTCGGCACACGCGGGAAGATGCCGTCCCTTCCCTGCCCGAACTGCGGATCGTCCTTAACCGGGCCTCCGCCCATGAGGGCCTGCGCTCCGGACGAACTCGCGGCGACCACCGCACCGCTGTGGCGCTGCAATCGGGCGATGCCCCCCGCATGGTCGGAGTGGGCATGAGAATTGAGGATCAGCTTGACGTCTTCGATTCGGAAACCGAGGCTCTCGATGTTCGCTTCAATCAGCGGCGCCGATTGAGGTAGACCGCCGTCGAGCAGGATCAGACCCTCGCTTGTTTGAATCAACACCGAACTGAGACCGCGCACGCCCACGTAGTACGACCGGCCGTGGATCTTGAACGGCGGCTGAGGCTGGTTCCACCCGTCGCAACTGTCGCAGACGATTGGGGGATCGCTCACCTGCGTTCTGACCGGCGCGGCAGCCATCGTCTGCACGCAGGCCGCGACGATGAGAAGCATATGGAGGTTCATGGGTGTTGGCCGCTTTCGGGCAGACCGGTCCGTTGGTTCGCAGTGGGCGTCAGCCCTTCTTCCCGCTGACCGCGACGGCCACCAGGCCGAAGATCATTCCGACTACAACCGTGAAGCCCATCCACAGCGTGATCTGCGGGAACACGCCGATGACCAGCCACTTGTTGATCGGGCTCAAGGGTGGAAATCCGGGCGGGGCCACGTCGTAATGGGTGCCCCAGTCGGCGAGGATCGCGACGAGCATCACCAGAATGACGGGGATGCGAGCGGTGAGGCCGTAGATCCAAAGCAGGCGTGCGAGCGCCGGCCAGGCCGGTTTCGCGACCAGGATCGCGGCGAAGGACGCCAGGCACCAGACCGCGATGAGCGGGGTGACGCCAAGGGTTCCGCCGACAAAAGCCGCCGCAAAAGGAAGGGTGGCCGCGAGGGCCAGAAGCCCAAACGAACCTGCCACACTTCCGGGTCTTTGGCCGGCGCCCAGAAGCTTCAGCGCGAAGTGGATGCCGAAAAGCGGCACGAGCCAGGCGATGCCGACGACAGCGCCCGCCCCTCCGGCCGCGCGCGAGAAGAACACCGGCGACCAGTTCAGCAACTCGCCCACGAGCCGAAGGACTGTGATGGCGAGAGTCAGGACCGCAGGAACCAGGATCCACTGTTTGACAGGGACGGAAGGCGATTCAGTCATGGTTATCCTTTCGGGAAGCGGGCCTGCGCTTTCGAAACAGTCTAGGCGTTCTGTTTGGCGTTTGAGCGAGCGTGGTAAAAACGACGGCATGACGCCGGACCCTCGCGTTGTCCCCACCCACGAAGGCTACGACCGCTGGGCCGAGATCTACGATGACGAAGCGAATCCCCTGGTGATCCTCGAAGGGCCCGAGGTGTCACGCTCCCTGGGCGATGTTCGCGCCCTGAAAGTCCTCGACGTGGGTTGCGGAACGGGCCGCCACGCGATCGAACTCGCGAAGGCGGGAGCCGAAGTCACCGGAGTCGACTTCTCCCGCGGCATGCTGGACAAAGCCCGGTCGAAATCGGGCGCTGAAAAGGTCAGCTTCATTCACCAGGACGCTTCGGGCCCCCTGCCTTTCGAGCCTCAGTCGTTCGACCGGGTCCTATCGTGCCTGGTGGTCGACCACGTTCAGGACCTCACGACGTTCTTCGGTGAACTTCATCGAGTCTGCCGCGCCGACG
>JANLWV010000294.1:0-12271 GCA_031364765.1 Vicinamibacteria bacterium | reverse complement strand
GAAGGCGCGTCAAGCCCCTCGGCCGCAGCCACACCATGCTTATCGCGCGGCGGCCGCGCACAGACCGGCAGCGCGCGGGTTCCGCGGCACGGGAGATTGCTTCAGGCCCCGAGAACGGATCTGGCCTTCGCAATGACGGTGTGCGTTTCTCCGTCACGGCCGCCAGTCCGTCAACGGCTCGCAACGACGAGCGGGCTCAGTGCCTGAAGTGCCGGACGCCCGTGAACACCATCGAGAGGCCGAGTTCGTCGGCGGCCTTCACCACTTCTTCGTCCTTCACTGAACCGCCGGGTTGAATGATCGCGGTGGCGCCGGTTTTCGCGATGGCGTCCACATTGTCGCGGAACGGGAGGAAGCCGTCGGAGGCCACGACCGTTCCAGCGAGGGGGCGCTGGGCCTTCCGAACCGCGAGGTTCACCGAGTCGATCCGGCTCATCTGGCCCGCTCCGATCCCCACCGTCTGATCCGCGGTGGCAAAAACGATCGCGTTCGACTTCACATGCTTCGCGACGTTCCAGGCGAAACCGAGGGCCTCCCACTCCGTGGGCGTCGGTTTGCGTTTGCCCACGGGATCGCAGGCGGCCCGGTCGAACCGGGACATATCCCACTCCTGGGCGAGGATGCCGCCCATCACCCGCTTCTGGTCGAAGCCGGTCACGCGATGAACGGAGGTCACATCCATGTCGAGGACGCGGAGGTTCTTCTTCGCGGCGAAAGCCGCCCTCGCTTCCGAGCTGAAGCCAGGGGCGATCACCGCCTCGAAGAAAGAACTTGCGATCTTCGCGGCCACCCCGGCGTCGCACCGCACGCTCAGGGCGATGATGCCGCCAAAGGCCGAGGTCGGATCGCAGTCCCGGGCCCGCGAGAACGCTTCTTCAAGTGAGGTTCCGCGACCGACCCCGCAGGGGTTGGTGTGCTTGATGATGGCGCAAGCCGTCCCATCGACGTCGGTGACCAGGCGCCAGGCGGAGTCGAGATCGAGGATGTTGTTGAAGGAGAGTTCCTTGCCCTGCAGGACGCGGGCTGCGGCCACCGAGTACATCGTGGAGCCCAGGTCGGAATAGAAGGCGGCGCGCTGATGCGGATTCTCGCCGTAGCGCAGATCCTGGACCTTCTCGAAGCTCTGATTGAGGCGATAGGGGAAGACGCTGTCGCTCTGTTCTTTCGAGTACGACTCCCCGGACGCTTCCATTTCGGCCAGATACTGGGCGATCGCGTTTTCGTAGCGGGCGGTGTGGCGAAAGGCCTTCTGGGCGAAATACAGACGGGTGGACCGATCGATGCCCGTGGGCTTCGCGAGCTGTTCGAGAAGCAGGCCATAGTCCGACGCGTCCACGACCACGGCCACGGAGCGGAAATTTTTCGCCGCCGCTCTCACCATCGACGGACCGCCGATGTCGATGTTCTCCAGAGCCTCATCGAAAGTGACGCCCTTCGAGACCTTGTCTTCGAAGGGATAGAGATTGACCACGACCACGTCGATCGGGCTGATGGAGGCGCTCGCGAGATCGGCGAGATGCTCGTCGGTGCGCTTGGCCAGGATCCCCCCGAAGACCGTGGGATGGAGGGTCTTCACGCGCCCGCCAAGGATTTCAGGGAATCCGGTGACCTCGGAGACGGGCCTCACGGCGACTCCGGCCTCGGTGAGCGACGCCGCGGTCCCGCCGGTGGAGAGGATCTCGAACCCAAGCGCGGTCAGGCCGCGCCCGAGTTCCACCACGCCCTCCTTGCGGTACACGGAGATAAGAGCGCGCTTCGCTTGGGTCATGAGTTCAGTTTTCCTGGTTCAGTTCGGAGGGTCGGGGGTTGATGATCTGCGGAGTTCTTTGTCGCTTCATATCGCCACCCGCGGCGCGCCAGATGGCGATCCAGGTCGCGGCCACCGCACTCACGGAGCGAGAATAAGCGGTTGAAGCCACCGCGAACACCGGGCTCCGAAAATCGATCTCGCGGTGGGGCAGAACGCGGCCGTTTTCCTGACCCTCCTCGCGGAGACGTCTTCCTTGAGCCTCGGTCTTTCCCACCACCTCGTCGAGAAAGGCCGGGAGCGCGTCGAGTTTCATGCGCATCGATTCAGGCGTCACGACCACGAGGGGAATCTTGTCCCGGTTCGCGGCCACGAAGAGATAGAACTCCCGCCGGATCGCCGTGGCCTTCGCATCGTTTCCCAGGCTCGACCCTACACCCGGATCGGCGAGGTCCACGGCCAGACGGTAGGTGGCGCCGAGAGCGATGACTGCCCGTCGGAAATCCGTTCCTTGCAGGGCTCGAACGCGCTCCCAAAACTCCTGGCCGAGGGCCTCCTGGGTGGGCGCGCTGAGACGGCCCTTGGGAAGGTCCAGGTAGACGAGCGAGAGGGGGGGCATCATGGACGTTCGCGCGTCGGCGAAGATCTCCTCTTCGCTCGACCGAAAAAGTTCGGCGAGGGACTGCGGCACCAGTTTGAGCGCGTCCTTGGCGATGCGCTGAGACAAGTCGGCCGGCCAGGCCTCGGCCTTGGCCGCGGTAAGAACCAAGGCGCCCAGGGCGAGTGCGATCAAGCGAGACCGGATCAAGCGATCAGTCGAGCCGCACGGGCTTCGCTTTGAGCGCCACTTTTCCGTCCTGCAGGGCAATCCGGAAATCGACGGCCACCGCGTCCTTCTCCTCCAGCATGCGAGCGCGCTGCTGGGCGATCAATTTGCGGAAGGACTCGAACTTCACCTCTGACTCGCCCACCGAGGCCCGGGCGGCCTTGAACTGCTCGTAGAGGTCCCTGACGCCCTGGTCGTCGTCGCGCAGTGTGCTGATGCGAATCTCCGATCGGCCGGAGCCGGCCGTCCCTTCGGGTCTCGATTCGGCCGCAGCCTGAACTCCGCGCGCCGCGATCGGCGCGATGGATTCTGCGGTTGTCTCGAGCGAGTGCTTCTGACGCCATGGCCTGGAGGCGAGCGGCCGGCCCTCCTCGATCGCCCGCAGCTTGCGATTCCACAGGTCGGAGAGGGTGTTGTACCGCGCGGTCAGCGTCTGAAATCGAAAGCGCTCGATGTTGTTTCGGATCTCGACGCCGACGTACCGCCGAACAAGGCGGTCGAGACGCTGCTTGGCTTCAAACGGCGCCTTGCGCTCCTGCCCCGAGAAGAACCGATCCCATTCCTTCTGGAGCAGGAAGGTTCCCTCCTCGATCTTGGCCAGATCCTCTTCGAGCGCGGTCATCGGCCGGACCCCCGATCGAATCGCGAGGTCACGCCGGCCACAGGCCTGAGGACGGTCATGCCTTCACGAAGAAGGACATGAGGGGCAGCCATAGTTCGTGGCCGTAGGGCGCTTTCTTGCCCGCGATCAGGATCTCGCTTCCCGGCCGGGCGCCGACCAGCGACGCCACCTCCCGCAAGACCGAGGCCTGCTCGGTCTGAAAGTCTGCGCGATAGCGGGTGATCGACCCTTCTTTGAACGCGCTGAAGGATGCGGCGTGGGCGGAGAGGCGCTTGGCCAAGGAAACCGCCTCGTCCTCCGAATCGTCGAAAACAACCGAGAGGGCAAAAGGCTTCGGCCGGCGACCTGGGTAGAGGATCTCCACCAGTTCGTCGGACAGGCCGTCAATATCGTCTTCGACCTTCGGCACCACCGGGGGCAGACGGTCGGCATAGGTTGGAACGCGGTCCCGGCTCATCGTGATCGATGAATCTTATCGGTTCAGCGCGTTTGGGGGCGGGCTCTCCCAAACCTCGTCTATTTAGCAGCCCCGTCGAGGCCTTCAAGGGTGGCGAGGGACGGCGAGCGTTCCTTCCTCAGGCGCGCGGCGACCTGCTCGTTCGCTGCCCACACCCGCAATATGTTCTCGCCCACAAGCTTCTTCACGTCCAGGTCCGTCCAGCCGCGTCGCAGGAGTTCGGCCACGAGGGCGGGGTACTTGGACACATCTTCGAGGCCATCGGGCAGTTCGTCCGTGCCGTCGTAGTCGCCACCCAGACCGACGTGGTCGATGCCCGCGATCCTTCGGATGTGTTCGATGTGGTCGGCCACCTGAGCGAGTGTCGCATTCTTCGTCTTGAACTGGGCGATGACCTCATCGGTTATTCGCTTCTTTCCCGCCTCATCGGTCACGCCCTCAAGGCGCGCTTTGAGCGCTTCGCGCCGCTCCCGCCCCTGGGTCGCCACTTCCTGCGAGATGAAACCGGGCACGAAGGTCACCATGACCAGGCCTCCGTTCGCCGCCATCTTCCGCAGAATCGCATCGGGGACATTGCGGGGCACGTCGCAAAGGGCGCGCGCGGAGCTGTGCGAAAAGATCACCGGTGAGGCGCTCACCCGGATCGCGTCGTCCATGGTGTCGGGTGCAACGTGCGAGAGGTCGACCATCATGCCGAGCCGATTCATCTCGCGCACGACCTCCTCACCGAACTTCGTGAGGCCTCCATGCCTCGACGGGCCAGCCGCCGCGTCGGCCCAATCGAGGGTGACGTTGTGGGTGAGGGTCATGTACCGCGCGCCCAGCGCATAGAACCCGCGCAGCGCGCCGAGGGAATTCTCGATGGCGTGACCGCCCTCCATGCCGAGCATCGACGCGACCCTGCCCTTGCGGAAGATCGGCATCACCTGCGCCGATTCGACCGCGAGCTCGAACCGGTCGGGATACTTCTGGATGACACGCCGCGCGATTTCGATCTGCTCGAGCTGGACCTTCGCGTACCCGAGCTTCTTCGTCTCGTCATCGCCCGGGATGTAGACCGACCAGAACTGGGCGCCCACCAAACCTTGCGCCATCCTCGGAAGGTCGGTCTGACCGGGGGCCGTTTTTCGAAGATCGTAGGCCTCGACGTCAAGGGGCTTGTCCTTCCAAATCCGGATCGCCCACGGCACATCGTTGTGACCGTCGATGAGGGGCGAGATTTTGAGGATGGCCCGAGCGCGCGCCATGAAGGGATCGGCGGCCGCGCTTCGAGGCGTGGTCTTCGGCATGGCGGATGAGCCTTGAAGGAGGGTCATCACGGCAAGAGCGATGGTGATCATGGGTGAAGCCTAAAGGAGGAATGTCAGCTGACGTTCACATGGGATGAGGGGGCTGGCCGCCTCGACGGTCGCGACTAACGTCGCGACTTGAGATGCGGGGTATTGGGCCCCTCGTCAACGTGCTCTTAAGGCACAGAAAGTGAGGCGACCAGCCGTGTTGAATATTGGCATTGATCTGGGAATGAAGGAAAGCCGAGTGGCGGTTCTTGCCGAAACAGGCGAGCTGAAGGAGTTGAGGGTCCGAACGGAACGGACTGCATTGAAGGCGGTGTTCGAGCCGATGCCCCGATCGAAGATTCTGCTGGAGTCGTTCGACGGAGAGTGAGTGGGTGGCGCGGGTGCTTGAGGCTCTTGGCCACGAGGTGGTGATGGCGGATCCGAATTACCGCCCGATGTACGGGGATCGTGTGCGGCGGTCAAAGACGGACCGGAAGGACGCGATAGCCCTGGCCCAGGCGTGCCGCTTGGGCGCATACCGGCCCGCCCATCGTGTTTCGGACGAGCAACGACGGGTACGACGGACGTTGACGACGCGGGATTTGCTGATCAAGACGCGGACCGCCGCCATCAACGTGATTCGCGCGATCCTGAAGGCGGAGGGGCATCGGGTGATGGGCGGTCACGCGGAGTCTTTCCCAAAGCGCGTGCTCGAGATGACTCTAGACAAGGAGATGCTCGACGCGGTGAAGCCGTTGCTCAAGATGATCGAGGAGAGCACGCGCAAGCTGGCGAAGATCGACGACCAGATCGCGACGCAGGCGAAGAAAGACCCGCGTCTACGCCTGCTCAACACCTGTCCGCAGATCGGGCCCGTGACCTCGACGGCCCTGGTCGCAGCCTTGGATGACGCCCGGCGCTTCGAGAGAGCCCACGAGGTCGAAGCGTACGTGGGCCTGGTACCAAGGGAGTGGAGCTCGGGCGCTTCAACGCGCAAGGGCTCGATCACACGAAAAGGACCGCCTCGATTGCGCGCGCTCCTCGTCGAAGCCGCGCATCGGATTCTTGTCTTTAAGAAGCCCGAGACCCTCGGTCTGCGGTTGTGGACGGAAGGAATCTTGAAGCGGCGAGGTAAGAAGGTCGCAGTGGTGGCCCTTGCTCGGAAGCTCCTCGGCATCCTGTGGGCCATGTGGTACGACCAGGCGCCTTTTGATCCACGAAAGGGGTACCGCATGGCCGCGTAGTCGCCGACAAATAGACCTTGGAGAAAGGCGAAGAGAATTCAGAAAAGGGACGGGTGAGCGCGTCTCCAACGTGGGCTCTCACCGAAGCCGTCGTTCACATGGCGCCCCCAATCCCTCGAAACACCCATACTGCGCCGGGGCAAAATGCCCGCTCGTTTCATGAGCGCGAAGAGAACGCTGACGAATCTCGACGTCTCCTCCAGCCAACCCTAACCCAACAAAACGACAGGACAACCTATCGAACAAATAACTTGACTGCGGTCAGCCCCCTCAGAGAACGCTGGACAACGGGACCCTGGGTCGTTCGGGTTCACGCAGCCTGCGAGCGAAACCCACGGCGCCTACTGCGCCGCCTTCAAAACCAGCCGCCCCTTCCCAGGCGACGTGAACACCGCTCCCTCATCGCGGTCGATCGAGACACACGTCCACCCGTCGACCTGCCCCCCCACCCCCACTACGCGGACTTGGTCGCCCACCCGAACAGACACGCGGCTCCTTCCTTCCGACATCAGAAACGCCACCAGCGTGAGCGGCGGCACGGGCGTGGGCTCAGGTGACGGCGCGACCGAAACCAGGCCGGGCCGCTGGCCCGACGGAGCCCGAGGTTGAGTCGTGCCGGGTCTTGATCGGACCCCGGCCGGCTCGGACGCGGCCTCCGCCGGACCGGGATCGGACAGGTCGGAGCAGCTTGGGCCAGGAGGGACGATGGCATCGAGAAAGGACTCAAGAACGCCCGTGGTTGAAGACACGCTCCACCGAACCCCCTTGTCACGAATTGTGGTCGAGCGAAGGAAGCCGCCGCGGGCCGGGTCGCCGAGCCTTCGCAGGAGCTCCTGTACCGCCGACCTTGATCCTTCGGCCTCTATCACGGCGCCGGCGTCCGGGCCGCCGGTCACCGAGAGCGTGAAGGGCGCAAGGGAAAGCCCCGAAGTCGCCGCGACCGTTCGCTGACGAAGCGCCGCTGGATCGGCGGAGGATCGGCAGGCCGCCCCGAGCGCTTCCCCGACGCGCGCGCGCAACGACCGTGCCTCCCGGGACAAACGGTCCGCTTTCACACGGTCGCGTCGAACCCGACCCTGTTCGACGAGCCGGTTCTGCAGGTCGGCGCGCATCGGCGCAATCACGCCAAACCAGAGGAACGCCGCCCCAAGCCAGGGCAGAACCGCCGCCGCTTCGCGACCCAGCCAGCGGTTCATCATGGCGCCACCCCCGCTTTGCGGTGCTTCGCCGTCACGTTCGCCCGCACGAGGCCGGGCCGGCTCTCCGATCCGGGCTTGATGTCGGTGAAGAGAGGCGACTTCAAGAGCGCTCTGAGGAATCGGTCGTAGGCTTGAGGGTTGCGGGCGATGACGCCAAAGTCCAGCCGGGTGGTCGCATCCGGCAAGAAGTCGATCTTGAGGCTCACCAGCGAAACGCCTTCGGGCAAAACCTGGTGGAGGTCTCCCAGCACACGCTCCGGGGAAGACTCGACACTCGCCGTCGCGATCAAAAGGCCGGAGTGCTTCTGGAGACTCCGCCTCATCTCTTCAGCGGACCTCTCGGCCTGCGCCACCTGGGCCCTGGCCCCCTCAATCGAGAGGCCGGCTCCGTAGGCGGCCCGCCATTCGATGGCGCTCGTAAAAAGGGCGTGCGCCAAAACGACAAACCCCAGAATCTGGAAGAAACGCCAGAGGCCCTGGCCTGGTTCGGCGCTCCCGCGCGAGCCAAACTCCGGAAGGCCGAGGCTCACTTTGAAGCGCCCTCATGAAAGACGGCGAGGAATGGGAACTGCTGAGGGTCGGCCGAGCCGCGCAGGGCGGGCTCGTCAAAGGCAGAGTGAATCGTCGCCTCGCGCGCTTTGTTGCGGAGAGAAACCACGTCCTCTCCGAGAACGCGGATCTCACGCGCTTCGGTAGTGGCCCGAAGCGCTTCGTCGAGGGACCGCTGCGCCCGGTCATCGCCCTCGACCAGGAGGCGAAGATGGATCGCCTCGATGGCGCCTCGATCATCGCGGACGGCGATCGCGCAGGCGGAGTCCCCGAAGATCACATCCACCGTGCCGGACCGGGGCGGCAGGCCGCGCAAAGCGGCCGAGAGTGTGGAGGTGACGTGAACATGGTGGAAGCCGAGCGAGGCCATCGCCTTTTCGCTCTCCGCGATCGTCGTCTTGAGAATAGCCTGGGCGAGAACCGCGTTGCTGCCCACCGAGCGTGACGTTTCGGTGCGAACCTCGGCTTGGGCAATCGGGAAGGGCAGCAGCGGGGAGAGGCGAAAGCGGACAGCGTCGGCATCGTCGACCTCCGTGGCCTGCGCTCTCCTGAGGGCGGACATAGGGACGATCGACGGAAAGGAGGCGCCGAGGGGCAACAGCAGGGTTGCGTCCCGGGCGGGTGCTTTCAGTTCGCGGGAGAGGCGCTTGATCGCGTCCCTTGAATCGGCGAGAACGTCCGAGAAAAGCGCCTTCTGCCCCGCATGGGAGCCAAACCGCTCGAACGCGAACCGCACCAGGCGCGGGCCGGAGAACCCCCGCTGGTAGACCGCGAGGGCGGCGCTGCGCGTGTCCACGAAGACCAGCGCCTTCTCGGAGAACCACATGCAACGCAATCTTAGTGGTGGGTGGCCGCAAACGCAGGACAGACCTCCTTCCTCCATGGGGACACTCCACCATCGCAGCGTCGTGGCATCGCCCAAGCCCCTCGCCCCTTCGCTAAGATATCGCCAGACGAGGTCCGCATCAGTAATGATTCCTGGCCGGTTTGACGGCCGGCCCAGAGTGGAGGTTTTATGAAGGCTTTCGACAGCGCCCAGATCCGAAACGTGGCATTCGTGGGTCACGGAGGGTGCGGGAAGACTTCGCTCGTGGCCACGGCGCTTCACGCCATGGGGGTGACGCCGCGGCTTGGCCGGGTGACCGACGGAACCGCCGCCACCGACTTCGACCCGGAGGAGATCGCGCGACACATCTCGATTCAGACATCGGTGGCGAGCGGAGACTGGGCGAACTCCAGGATCAATCTCATCGACACGCCCGGCTACGCCAACTTCGTGGGCGAGGCGCTGTCGGCGCTGCGGGCGGCCGACGCGGCCATCGAGGTGGTGGATGCGGTGTCGGGGCCGGAAGTGCAGACCCATCGCCTCTTTCACGCCGCCGAGGATGCCGACCTTCCCCGACTCTTCGTGATCAATCGGATGGATCGCGAGAACGCCTCGTTCGGCCGCACCGTCGAGGCCCTGCGCACGGCCTTCGGACGAACCGTCATGCCCATCGCCTTCCCCTTGGGCGAGGCCGCCAGCTTTGTGGGCGTGGTTGATCTGATTTCTCAGAAGGCGTTCACGTTCAAGGACGACGAAAGCGGAGTCTTCAGCGATTTCAAAATGCCGAAAGACCTGGAGGAGGCGACGAACCGGTTTCGCCAGGAGCTGGTCGAGCAGGTGGCGGAAACCGACGAGGCGCTGATGACGGAGTTTTTTGAGAAAGGAACCCTGACTCCCGAAGCCCTGGCTGCGGGCCTGAAGCAAGCCTGTCTTCGCGGGCAGATCTTTCCCGCGGTTCCGTTTTCTTCGCTCAAGAACATTGGAGCCCCCCAGCTTCTGAATGCCATCGTCGCCTATCTCCCGGGCCCCACCGACCGACCGGAGGTCAAGGGCCAGGGGCCGGCGGGCGAGGAAACCCGTGCCTGCTCCGTGAATGCCCCGGCCTCCGCGTTTGTGTTCAAGACCATCTCCGATCCTCACGCCGGCCGATTGTCTTTCGTACGCGTGGTCTCCGGTCGCTTCAATCACGACCTCACCATCACCATCGCGAGTCACGATGTCCAGGAAAGAGTCGGCGCGCTCTCTCACGTGGTCGGAAAGACGCTGGCGCCCGCGACCGAACTGATCGCCGGAGACATCGGCGTGATCGCGAAACTCAAGGAGGCTCACACCGGGGACACTCTCTCGGACAAGGCCCACCCCATCACCTTTCCGCCGGTCGACTGGCCCGAGGCGCTGACCACGTTCGCTATCGCGCCAAAGACCCGGGGCGACGACGACAAGATTGTCGTCGCCTTGCACCGCCTGATCGAGGAAGACCCCGTTCTGCGACTCGAACAGGCGACCGAGACGCATGAGCTTCTCCTGCGCGGCCTGGGGCAGCTCCACGTCGAAACCGTGGTGTCCAAACTCTCCAAGCGCTACAAGGTGGAAGTGAACCTGAGACGACCCACCATTCCCTATCACGAGACGATCAAGGCGTCGGCTGATGGCCACGGACGACACAAGAAACAGACGGGAGGCCACGGTCAGTTCGGCGACTGCAAGATCACCATGCGCCCTTTGCCGAGGGGGGAAGACTTCCGTTTCGTGAACGGCACCCACGGCGGGTCGATCCCCAGGAACTTCCTGCCCGCCATTGAGAAGGGCATCCAGGAGAGCCGAAAACGCGGGGTCATTGCCGGCTGCCCGATGGTGGATTTCGAGGTCGAAGTGACCGACGGCCAGTATCACGATGTGGACTCCTCCGAAATGGCGTTCAAGGTCGCGGGATCTCTGGCCTTCAAGGACGCGGTGGCGAAATGCCGGCCCACCCTGCTCGAGCCCATGATGTCGGTGGAAGTCGTCATGCCCGAAGAGTTCGCGGGCGCAGTGATGGGTGATCTTTCGAGCCGCCGGGGACGACCGCAGGGAATGGAGCCGTTCCGAGGCGCCCAGAGGATTAAGGCCGAGGTCCCGCTCGCGGAGATGGAGACGTTCGATCAGGACCTGACCTCGCTCACCGGCGGGCGCGGTTCCTTCCATATGGAG
Source organism: Vicinamibacteria bacterium (assembly GCA_031364765.1). GTDB lineage: Bacteria > Acidobacteriota > Vicinamibacteria > Fen-336 > JAGNNV01 > JAGNNV01. The sequence continues at coordinate 1,334 of JANLWV010000294.1, read as the reverse complement.
TTGATCCGGTACGATGAGGTGCCGGGACATCTTCTGGAAAAGGTCGCGGCCGAGATCCGGGCGCACCGGCCCGGAGACCAACACAAGGCAGAGGAGTCGTAGATGAAGTTGAAAGAGCCCCATCGGCGCGCCGGAGCGAAAGCCGCGGCGTCGCTTGCCATTCTGTCGCTCGTGGGCGCCGCAACGTGGGCCCAGGAGACCCATCAGGTGGCCCCGGGACCGCCCGCGGTGGACGCCAAGGTCGCGGGCCGGGACGTGTCTGTTCCTCCGCGAAGGAAATACGTGGCTCCGGAATACCCGGCGGACGCGGCGGCTCAGGGCATCCGAGGGATCGTCATTCTTGAAGTGTTGATCGGCGAAAACGGCCAGGTAGAGAGCGCGAAAGTGACGCGGTCCATCCCCGGGCTCGACGAAGCGGCCGTGAATGCCGTGAAATTGTGGGAGTACGAGCCCACGAAGGTTGCCGGCAGGTTCGTCAAGGTCCTCCTGTCCCAGTCGATCACGTTCGCCCTGAAGCTTCCGGAGCTGCAGCGCGAGCCCGGTGTGCCCGAACTCAAGAGCGGAGGGGCTCCGCCTCTGCCTTCGGGCCTGGCCACCAGGCAGACCGCCTCGGTGGCGGTGATGCTCGGACCTCTGGGCGAGGTCGCGGAAGCGTCCGTTCTCGATGGAAACCCTGGGCTCGGCGAAGCGCTTCTCCGCGCGGTCAAGTCATGGCGCTTCGTAGTGTCCGAAGGAACGACCCCAACTTCGTTCACCGTGCAGGCGGAGTGGTCCCCAGGACCGCCGCCGGCCCTCACGCTCAAGGCGCTCAATCCCAAGCGCGGGTCACCCGCGGCCCTTCCCGTCACCACCACGGCGCCCCCGGTCACGACGCTGATGGAAAGTACGGGCAGCGCTCCGGTGGCGGCGCCACCACCGAGCCCCGCCGTGGACACCGATGTTCTTCCCGCGCGAGAGGAACCGCAGGCTAAAGAGCAGGGCACTTCCGCCGTAGCCGATGTCATGCTCGGTGAGAACATACCGGACCTGGTGAAAGGCCGGCGACCGATCTGGCCACCTATGGCGCGCCTCGGCAACGTCAGCGGCGATGTCATCGTCCGCTTCTCCGTCGACCTCGCCGGCAAAGTCACCGTTCATTCGGCCGAGGGGCCGGAACTCCTCAAGGCATCGGCTGAGCAGGCGGTGGGAACGTGGCTTTTCAGGCGGACCGCCATCGATCGCCTGCACCTCGTCGCGACCTTCAAGTTTGGCGGTGACCGATCGGTCGCGAAGGTGGAGCGAGCGGTGAATTAGCCCCTGGCCTGCGCCCGGCTAAGCCAGAAGCGGAGGGCGAT
>JANLWV010000271.1:0-7347 GCA_031364765.1 Vicinamibacteria bacterium | reverse complement strand
ATCCTGCGTCCGTATGGAATGTGCCATGGACTGGGAACGATCATCGGCGACCGGCTCTGCACATCCCGTAGGCTGACCAGGAAGCGCTGGGCGACGTTTGGGCGGCACGGTCCCGACGGCATCTTCGCCTGTGATAGTGTGACTGCGTGCCCAATATCACAGTCACGGTCTCTGAACACACCTACCGGCGTGCCCGCGTGAGGGCGGCGGAACTGGACACTTCAGTCAGCGCTGTGGTGGCCAGAACGCTCGACGAATTCGCCTCCCAGGGAACGGGGACGGAAGCCCGCAAGCGCCGGTTCGATGAGCTTCGTGCGGTGACCCCGGTCCTGTCTGCCGGCAAGCGGCTGTCGCGCGAGGAGCTCTACCGCACGACTTCAAAGCGCCGATGAGGTTCGTCGACACCAACATTCTGCTGTACGCCATCAGCAAGGATCCGGCCGAGCGCCGGAAGGCCGAGATCGCCATCGACATCCTGGACTCGCCGCTGGAGCAGCTCGCCCTCTCCGTTCAGGTCCTCCAGGAGTTCTACGTCCAAGCCACCAGAGTCTCACGGCAGGGGGCTCTGCCGCATCGCCTGGCCGAGGACTACCTCGATCATTGGCAGGCCCTTCGAGTGCAGGACACTACCTTCGCCCTGTTCCGCTCGGCAGTCGCGTCCTCCCGGCGGTTCGGCATTTCCTACTGGGACGCGGCGATCATCGAGGCGGCGCGGACGATGGGTTGCGACACGGTCCTCTCAGAGGATCTCAATGATGGTCAGATGTACGGTGGAGTTCGAGTGCGGAATCCGTTCCGCAAGGGCGCGCCTCGAAGGACCTAGACTTTTCGATCTCATGACCCTCTTGCCAGGCGCTCGGTTCGGTCCCTTCGAGGTTCTGGCCGCCATGGGTATCGCGCCGGGGAACGAAGTAGTGCTGCCTCTGCGATCCACATCTCCGCTCCCGGCGGCGGCGGGGTATCATCGCGTCGTGAACGGATTGTCCATGAATAGCACGGCACTCGAGAAACTACGATCGGAAGCATTACGCTTGCCCGAAGCTGAGCGCGCGGAACTTGCACATGAGCTTGTGGTAAGCCTTGACGGCGGGGTTGACTCCGACGCCGAGGAAGCCTGGGACGCCGAGGTCGTTCGCAGACTGGCAGAGATAGATTCGGGGAGCGCTGGCCTGGTCGATCGGGAGGCGTTCCGCCAGAGGATGCGGACGCGGATCAAAGGGTAGGTGACGCGCAAACTGCGGATTCACGAGGCCGCGGCGTTGGAGGCCTCAGAGGCCGTAGCCTGGTACGAACGAGAACGGCCCGGACTCGGATCGGAATTCGAAGGAGCAATCGATCGCGCGCTGGATTTGCTTGAACAAGACGTGGTTCCGCTGACGTCGATGCCTGGGACCGCGGGGAAGCTTGGCGCGAAGAGGCTGCTTCTCAAGCGATTCCCGTATGTCGTGATCGTGCGGGAGCGCCCCACCGAAATTGTCGTCGTCGCTTTCGCCCACTCCGCCAAGCGTCCGGGTTATTGGTGCGGTCGAGTCATCAGCTGACCGACGAGCCAACGGCTCGACTTTCGCGAGTGGCGCACACGGACCGCAGCGACTCGAAGCGCGACTAGACTGCTGGGACTCATGACACTCTCGCCCGGAGTGCGGCTCGGGCCGTATTCGATCACCGGCGCCATAGGTGCGGGTGGAATGGGCGAGGTGTATCGGGCGCACGACACGAAGCTCAATCGCGATGTCGCGATCAAAGTGCTGCCCGAGGCATTCGCACATGACCATGAACGGCTCGCCCGGTTCACGCGTGAAGCGCAGACCCTCGCCTCGCTGAATCACCCCAACATCGCCGCGATCTACGGCATCGAAGAAACTCCGTCCACGACCGGCTCAGGAGCCAGCGTTCGTGCGCTCGTCATGGAGCTGGTCGAAGGCGAGGATCTCTCGACCCACATCGCCCGCGGGCCGATACCAATCGCCGAGGCGCTGCCCATCGCGAGGCAGATCGCCGAGGCCCTCGAAGCGGCGCACGAGCACGGCGTCATCCACCGCGATCTCAAGCCCGGCAACATCAAGGTGCGCGCCGATGGGACGGTTAAGGTCCTCGACTTCGGCCTCGCCAAAGTATTCGGAGGCGACAGGGGCGAGACGAACTCTCAGATCTCGCATTCCCCCACGATGTCCCACCATGCCACGGTAGCAGGACTGATCCTCGGCACCGCCGCCTACATGTCGCCCGAACAGGCGAAAGGCAAGGCCGTCGACCGGCGCGCCGACATCTGGGCGTTTGGCGTCGTGGTCTACGAGATGCTCACGGGCAAACGCGCCTTCGAAGGCGAGGACGTCTCGGAGACACTCGCGTCGGTCTTGAAGGACACGCTGTCGATGGACGCCCTGCCGGGTACGACTCCGCCGCGGCTCAAGCGGCTGATCGAACGCTGTCTCGATCGCGATCCGAAAACACGACTGCGCGACATCGGCGAGGCGCGGATCGAGATTGCACGCATTGAAGCCACCGCGCCGGAAGAGTCCTTCCAGACCGCGACCGCGGGCCCGGCAGCCGGCCCGCTACGGGGCCGCGAACGGACGGCGTGGGCGGTGGCGGGCGTGTCTCTGGGGATCGCGGCGATCTTGCTCGCCATCGCGGTGTGGAGCCCGCTGCGGCCTCGCTCCGCCGCGATTTCCCGAAGCGGGGCGATCCGCTTCACCGTGGGTGAGCGCTTGCCGATCCAGCTGGGTGATCCACAGGGTGCTTTGGCCTGGTCTCGCGACGGCAAGCGGTTGCTGTACACCGGCGCTCGCGACGGCTCTCGCCGCCTCTTCCTACGGTCCTTGAGTGAGGGCGAACCCGTGCTGATACCAGGCACCGAAGGCGCCTCGGCGCCGTTCTTCTCTCCCGACGGGCAGTGGGCCGGCTTCTTCGCCGGCGGCCGGCTCAAGACAGTCTCGTTGAGCGGCGGCGCGCCGGTGACACTTGCCGATGCGCCGACGCCACGCGGAGCGACCTGGGGCCCAGACGACGCGATCTATTTCTCGCCGGCGACCGACACCGGACTCATGCGCGTGCCGGCGAGCGGCGGCGCGCCGCAGGCGGTGACGACTCCAGATTCCGGCCGGGGCGAGCGAAGCCATCGCTGGCCGGAGATGCTCCCCGGCGGGAAGGCCATCCTGCTCACCATCGCCTACTCCGACATCCTCTCCTTCGACGACGCGCGCGTCGCCGTACTGTCGCTCGAGACGGGAAAGCTCACCGAACTGATCAAGGGAGGGAGCTACGGAAGATTCGTCGCGCCCGACCATCTTCTCTACTGCCGGGCCGGCGCGGTCCTTTCGGTCCCGTTGGACCCGAAGCGCAATGCCGTCACGGGGCCATCAGCGACCGTCCTCGACGGCGTCGTCACCTACCCTCTTACCGGGGCGGCCCAATTCGCAGTGTCCGAAGCCGGATCGCTCGCCTTCCTTCCCGGTGGCTCGACGGAGGCGAAGCGGACTCTCACCTGGGTCGATCGCCAGGGGCGGGCGACGCCCGCCGGGCCTGAGCCGGCGGCGTTCCAGACCCTCCAAATCTCGCCCGACGGGCGCTCCGTGGCGCTAGACATCGACGGCGCGAACGCCAACATCTGGATCCACGAGTTCGGGCGCGGCGGCATGACGCGGCTCACGCTCGAATGGAGCAACAACGGGGGGGTCTGGACGCCCGACGGCACGCGGATCGTATTCAGCTCGGCGCGGGGCGGCCGGCGGAACCTCTTTTGGCAGGCCAGCGACGGAAGTGGGAAAGCCGAACCGCTCACCAGCGCCGATCGCCTCCAGACTGGCGCGTCGTGGTCACCCGACGGAAAACTGCTGCTGTTCACCGAACAGAATCCCAGGGGCGGCCGGGATCTGTGGGTGCTCGATCGGGAGCGGGGGACGCCGCGCGCCTTTCTGCAAACACCCTTCGACGAGTTCGCGGCGAACTTCTCACCGGACGGCCGATTCATTGCCTATGTCTCAGACGAGGCGGGCCAGGCCGAGGTGTACGTGCAGCCCTTTCCGGGGCCCGGCCGCAAGTGGCGCATCTCGACCGACGGCGGGAGTCTCCCGGTCTGGGCCCGGAGCGGCCGGGAGCTTTTCTACCGCCGTGGGGACGCCATGATGAGCGTGGAGGTCACGACCGCTCCATCTTTCGCGGTAAAGACGCCCCGCGCCCTCTTCAAGTACACCTCGTCGTCCGCGTTTGACGTCTCTCCAGACGGCCAGAGGTTTCTGATGATCGGGGCGGTGCCGGACCCGGCCAGCGCGGCGATCGAGGTCGTGGTCGACTGGTTCTCGGACCGCGAGCGCCGCACGCCAGCCCGCCGATGATCCGCCTGGTCCCAGGGCTTCTCCTTGAGCACGAGTTGGTGGTTACCGGCCCGGGATGCGGGCGCGAAGTAACTGCCGCGCCGCCGGCGTGATGCTATGATGCTCCCATGATCCGCACCACGATGACACTCGAGCCCGACGTGGCCGAGGCGCTCAAGCGACGCGCGAAGCGAACGGGCCAGCCGTTCCGCCGCAATGTCAACGAGGTGATCCGCCTGGGGCTCATGGCGGAGAAGTCCCGTCCCTCCAGGGCCTACCGGATCAAGCCGCTGTCCCTGGGCGGCGTCGCTTCCGGGATCGATCTGGATCGGTCGCTTCGTCTCACCGATGCCCTCGAAGACGAGGCACAGGTCCGAAAGCTGGAACTGCGGAAGTGATTCTCGTCGACGCAAACCTGCTGATCTACGCGATCGACCAGGACTCGCCTCACCACAAAGCGGCTCGCAAGTGGGTGGAGAGCGCTCTCTCCGGCTCGACTACCGTCGGCCTCTCCTGGGGCGTGATCCTGGCCTTTCTCCGGCTGACCACGCGGCCCGGAATACTCAGGCACCCGATGTCCGGCGAGACCGCCCTCGACTTCGTAGAGGAGTGGTTGAGCCTTCCGGCCGTGGAAATCGTCGTTCCCGGAGAGCGGCACTGGCAGGTCCTTCGGAATCTGTTGAAGGCGGCCGGGACCGCGGGAAACCTGACCTCGGACGCGCATCTGGCTGCGCTGGCGATCGAGCGCGGCGCCGCGGTCTTTTCGGCGGACAACGACTTCCGCCGCTTCCCCGGCTTGCGGCACGTGAATCCGCTACTGCGATCGAAGCCCCCCGGCAGCTGAGGCGGCAGAGGGCTCGCGACCTCGGGCTGACAGTTCAACAAAACGCGGCGGACATCAAGCCCGTCCTCATTCCTAGACTGCGGACTCCATGACTCTGGTTCCGGGCGGGCGACTTGGGCCGTACGAGATCACCGGCGCCATCGGTGCTGGTGGCATGGGCGAGGTCTATCGCGCCCACGACACCAAGCTCAACCGCGATGTCGCGATCAAGGTGCTGCCCGAAGCCTTCGCGAGTGATTCGGAACGGCTGGCCTTTCCCCGGGAACGTGGTCCCTCCCGCTTCTGGTCAGGGTGGTAGGATGAACTATTGTCGATAGGAGCCACGTATGTCGCTTGTGACTGTATCACCCAAATTTCAAATCGTCATACCAAAGGACATCCGTAAGCGCTTGGGTCTGCGCCCCGGCCAGAAGGCCGAGGTTTTTGCCAGCCTCACCGAGGGGCGGATCGAGATTGTGCCCCGGCGCCCGATGCGCGAACTGCGGGGCTTCTTGAAGGGGATGGACCCGGCCTTCGATCGCGACAAGATGCAAGGGCCCGAGCGCGTATGAACGTGGTGGACTCAAGCGGGTGGATCGAGTACTTGACCGACGGAGCGGGCGCGTCCTTCTTTGCCTCCGCCATTGAGAAGGTCGATTCGCTCATTGTTCCCGCGATCGTCATCAACGAGGTCATGCGGAAGACCCTGCGCGACGCGGGCGAATCGGCGGCCCAAACCGTCCTGACCGCCCTGCGACAAGGGCGGATCGTTCCTCTCGACGAGGCCCTGGCCGTATCGGCGGCAAGGCTCGGTCTGCACCACCGGCTTCCCCTGGCCGATGCCATCGTTCTCGCAACCACCCGCGCCGCCTCGGCCATCCTCTGGACCCAGGACAAGGACTTCGAAGGGCTGTCCCGTGTCCGCTACCAGGCCAGGAAGAGTGCTGGCCGATAGGCGAACTGCACATGGCTCATTCGGGAGATTGACCGCGATCCGCGCGCGATGGCGCGCGGAACCTTGAGCTGCGGAGGCCGAGGGCGTGGCTTCGGCTTCGCTCAGCCACCGGGTCGCCGGTTTGCCTACACAGCGTCTAAGGCAGTCGCGAGATCCTTCACGATGTCGCTTGCGTCTTCGATGCCCACCGAGACGCGCACCAGGCCATCCGTGATCCCAAGGGCGTCGCGTTCCGGCTGCGTGTAACCCGCGTGGGTCATGGTGGCCGGGTGACACACCAGCGTCTCGACGCCGCCCAGGCTCTCACCGAGCGAGCAGACGCTGAGCTTCGGAGCAAAGCGTTCCGCGGCGGCCCTTGAACCAAGTTCGAACGAGATTATGGCGCCGAAGCCCGATGCCTGGCTCCTGTGAATCGCGTGGCCTGGATGATCCTCGAAGCCCGGCCAGAAGACCTTCTGAACCTTCTTCTCGCCGCGAAGGAATGTCGCGACTGCGCGAGCGTTCTCTTCGTGCCGCGGCATGCGCACGGCCAGTGTCTTCGTGCCGCGCAGGACCAGGAACGAATCGAGCGGCGACAGGATCGCGCCCTGCGCGTTCTGGACGTACTTCAGCCACTTCGCGTCGTCGTCGCCCTTACAGACCGCCACACCGCCGATGCTGTCGGAATGGCCGTTCAGAAACTTCGTCGTCGAATGGACAACGAGGTCGGCGCCGAGCGACAACGGACGCTGGAAGAACGGGCTCATGAACGTGTTGTCGACGACAAGACGCGCGCCCTTCTTGTGCGCGATGGCGGCGATCGCCTTGATGTCGCAGACCTTCATCATCGGATTCGTCGGCGTCTCCAGCCAGAGGAGCGAGAAGTCGCCCGCCGTCTTCTCGAAAGCCGCGGCATCGGTCAGGTCGACGAAGTCGAACTTCACGCCGTAGGGTTGAATGAGCTTCGTGAATAGCCGATGCGTGCCGCCGTAAACGTTGTCGCTCACCACCACACGCTGGCCCGGCTTCACAAACGAGAGAACCGCATTCGTGGCGGCCAGGCCCGAGGCGAAGCACACCGCGCCCACCCCGCCCTCGAGGGCCGCGAGGTTGGCCTCAAGAGCGAAGCGCGTCGGATTCTGGGTGCGTCCGTATTCGAAGCCCTTGTGCTTGTCGATGCCCTCCTGCACGTATGTCGACGTGAGGTAGAGGGGCGTGATGACCGCGCCCGTGGTCGGGTCGGGGCGTTGTCCAGCGTGGATGCAATCGGTGGC